>CAILUR010000086.1 GCA_903837445.1 uncultured bacterium
AAAGAAATTAAAAAAGATATGCAAAAAGAAGGTGTGGAACTCGAGTATTTAAATCTCGGCGGTGGTTTTGGAATTATTTATAATGAAGAAAAACCTTCTACTGCTGACACTTTTGCTTTGGCTATAAAGCCTTATGTTACTGGGTTGAAATTAAAATTAATTCTTGAGCCAGGCAGATTTATTATAGGCAACGCTGCTATTTTGGTGACAAAAGTTATATATAATAAAAAAGGAAATAAAAAAGATTTTCTTATCACCGATGCGGGGATGAACGATCTCATAAGACCTGCTATGTATGAGGCGTATCATAAAATAATACCGGTGGAAGTGTCGAATAAAAAAGAAGACAAAGAGCTGGGTTACTACGATGTCGTCGGACCGATATGTGAGAGCAGTGACTTTTTGGGAAAAGACAGGCACTTGCCATTAGTAAAAGAAGGCGACTTGCTCGCCGTGCGTGGGGCAGGCGCGTATGGTTTTTCAATGTCTTCAAATTACAATTCGCGTAAAAGAATGGCGGAAGTAATGGTCAAGGGCAAAGATGATTTTCTTATCCGGGAAAGAGAAACTTTTGAGGATCTTGTAGATAAGGAAAAAATAATTAAGTAAAGCGAAGAGGCCTGCTATGAAAAAAATAAAAGGGAATGAGTTAGAGTTCACCAAAATGTCTGGCGCTGGAAATGATTTTATCGTCATTGATAATTTCGCTGGCAAAGTGAAGCTTTCAAAAAAAGAGATAACAGCGCTTTGCACTCCGCGGTTTGCTATAGGGGCAGATGGCGTTTTGCTTTTGGAGAGACCTACAAAAAAAACATATGATTTTACTATGACCTATTATAATGCAGATGGCTCAAAGGCCGATATGTGTGGCAATGGTGCACGGTGTATTTCGCGCTTTGCTTTCTTGCACGGTTATGCCAAACAGGAACTCAGTTTTCTGGCGGGAGATGGTGGGCATTGTGCCAGAGTAGAGAAAAATGGAATGGTAAAACTCAGTATGAGTGAACCGTATGATATAAAATTGAATATGACTATAAAGATAAATGGCAAGGCATACAAAGGCGCATATATAAATACTGGGGTGCCTCATTTTGTAGTGGAAGTGAAAGAACTTGCAACTATCAAGGTAAATACGCTTGGTCGGAGTTTGAGATTTCATAAAGATTTCGGCGCAAAGGGTACAAATGTAAACTTTGTTGAGAAAAAAAATGGGGTGTGGCATATACGCACTTATGAACGCGGAGTGGAAGGCGAAACTTTGGCTTGTGGGACAGGCGCAGTGGCGGCCGGGTTTGTGATAAATATGACAAAAAAAGATAAAAGTCCTGTAGTGATAAAAGCGCGTGGCGGAGTATTAAAAATTTATTTTAAAAATACCGCTGGAAAAATAAATAATGTTTTTCTCGAAGGCAATGCAAGAATAATAGCCGAAGGCGTAATAAAGCCAGAAGCGTATAAGTTTTAAAATTTTATTTAGTATAGTACTGGGAAGAGTTTTTAAATAAAACATCGGAGGCATTAAAATGTTTTCAGGATCTTATGTCGCAATAGTAACTCCGTTTAAGAATGGCAAGATTGATGAAGAGGCTTTTAAAAAGCTGATTGATATGCAAGCAGAGGCAGGCACAGATGGCATAGTGCCGTGTGGTACCACTGGCGAGTCGCCTACTCTGACACCAGAAGAACACGAGCATGTGGTGGCTATGACTGTCAGACTTGTCAACAAGCGTATGAAAGTTATTGCTGGAACTGGGTCTAATTCTACCTCTGAAGCCATTGCGTACACGCAAGCGGCGGAAAAAGCAGGCGCAGACGCAGCTCTCGTGGTAAATCCTTATTACAACAAGCCCACACAAAAAGGATTGTATGCACATTTCAAAGCAGTGGCAGAAGCTGTAAAGTTTCCAATAATAGTTTATAACATACTCGGAAGGACAGCTGTCAATGTTGCTACCAGCACCCTTGTGGAATTGGCAAAAATTCCAAATATAAAAGGCGTCAAGGAAGCCAGCGGGGATATGTCGCAAATGATTGAAGTGGTAAATCAATGCGGGGATGATTTTGATGTCCTCTCGGGAGATGATGCCCTCACACTTCCACTGCTCGCAGTAGGTGGCAAGGGAATTATTTCTGTCGTGGCGAATATTATTCCAAAAGATGTAAAGGCTATGCTCAACGCTTTTGATAAAGGGGATTTGAAGACAGCACGGGAAATGAATAAAAAAATGTTTCCTTTGATAAAAGCGATGTTCATAGAAACTAATCCTATACCTGTAAAAGCTGCAATGGTTATGTTGGGAATGATTGCAGATGAACTACGCTTGCCTATGACTTCTTTGGAAGAAGCGAATAAAGTGAAACTGGCAAAAGTAATGAAAGAGTATGGGCTGAAGGTTTAAGTTTCGGCAGGGGCAAATTGGGAATATATTAATTTTTTTTATCTAAAAGGAGACACGCTATGTTAAAAATCGGAGTCGCCGGAGTATCCGGAAGAATGGGAAATACAATTGCCACGCTGGCAGCGAAGACAGCAGGGGTAAAACTCGCACTGCTTACTGAGAGAGCAGGGCATGAACTTATTGGGAAAGAACTTTTTGGAATAAAAGTAACGGACAAGCTTTCAAAAGGAGTGGCCGGAATAGATGTGTATATAGATTTTACTGTGCCAACTGCCACTTTAAGCGCTTTGAAAATTATGACTGAGGCGAAGAAAGCGTATGTGATAGGCACAACAGGTTTTAAACCTAATGAGCTCGCGCAAATTAAAACAGCGGCAAAAATTATTCCTATGGTGCTGTCTTCAAACTATAGCATAGGTGTTAATGTTATGTGGAAACTGGTTAAAGAGGCCACTAAGATAATGAAACAGGACTATGACATAGACATAGTGGAAGCCCATCACAGAATGAAAAAAGATGCGCCATCAGGGACGGCAATGACTACTGCAAAAATAATAATAGATGAAAAGGGAATTGATTTTGAAAAAAATGTTATTTTTGGACGCGATGGTCGCGACAATGAAAGACCTCGTGACCAAGTAGGCATTCTGGCAGTGCGCACTGGCGGAATAGTCGGAGAACATACTGTTATTTACGGTAGTATGGAAGACAAATTGGAAATTTCGCATACTGCTTTTTCGCGCGAAACTTTTGCGGCAGGAGCTCTAAAGGCGGCAAAGTTTGTAAAGGGAAAAACAGCTAAAATATATAGTATGACTGAGGTGTTGGGGCTTTAAAGATAGGTCCGAGTTGTAAAAATATAACTTATCAATATCTTGTCCGCTGGAGGACCTATGGTAAAGTTCGTGAGATACGATGCAGGCGACAACATATCCCACTGGGGGATTATAAATAACGAGAACAACATAATAGAGATTGAAGGCGATATCTTTACGGAATATACAGTGACAGATAAAATTATCGAAATTTCAAAAATAAAAATACTGGCACCTGTGGAACCGTCCAAGATTGTTGCGGTAGGTTTGAATTACAAAGACCATGTGGAAGAAATGCATATGCCTCTGCCGGAAGAACCACTTATTTTTTTAAAACCCAGTACCACGGTCATAGGGCAGGGCGAAAAAATTATACTTCCTAAAATGAGCTCACAAGTGGAGTTTGAGGCGGAGCTTGCGATAGTCATAAGTAACACCATAAAAAACATCACCGAAGCGGAAGTGGATTTTAATATTTTGGGATATACCTGTTTAAACGATGTGACTGCGCGTGACCTGCAAAAAAAAGATGGCCAGTGGACAAGGGCAAAGTCCTTTGACACTTTTGCTCCAATAGGCCCCTGTATTGTAAAAGGGATAGATCCTGACGCACAGACAATAAAATTATTTTTGAATGGTGAATTAAAACAGACTTCAAATACTTCAAATTTTATTTTTAAAACAAGAAAATTAGTCGCATATATTTCAACTCTAATGACGCTCAACCGGGGAGATGTAATCACGACTGGAACTCCAGGCGGAGTGGGACCTATGAAAACTGGGGACAGAGTGGAAGTACAAATTGGAGAAATCGGCACCCTTTTAAATTATGTGGAATGACCTGAAATATAATTTAACTTTTACGGAGGAATAAAATGGACTTCAGCAACAGAGTAAAAAGTTTGCCACCATATATTTTTATAGAGATAGATAAAAAAAAGAAAGCAGCTCTCGCGGCTGGTCGAGATATCATAAATCTTGGAATTGGAGATCCGGATAAACAGACACCAAAGCGCGTGCTTGAGGCGATAAAAAAAGCCACCGACAATCCAAAAAATCACTGCTATCCCATAGGGCGCGGTATGAAAGTTTTTAAAACGGCTATCGTGGCGTGGATGAAAAAAAGGTTTGCGGTGGAAGTGACTGAAGACGAAGTTATGGCATTGATAGGTGCCAAAGACGGCATAACGCATTTACCCTTAGCTTTTGTAAATCCTGGAGATATTGTGCTTATTCCTGATCCAGGTTATCCCGGGTATATGGCTGGCACGATAATGGCAGGTGGGACTGCTTTTATAATGCCGCTTAGAAAAGAAAATAAGTTTATGCCAGATTTGGATGCCATTCCAGAAGCAGTTTATAAAAATACAAAAATGATGTTTTTAAATTATCCAAATAATCCGACTTCGGCTATGGCTGACCTGAAATTTTTTGAAAAGGTGGTGAAGCTGGCAGAAAAATATGATTTTCTGATAGTACAGGATAATGCCTACTCGGAAACATATTTTGACAAACCCCCAGTGTCTATCTTTCAAGTGCCGGGGGCTATCAAACATGCTATTGAAATTTTCTCTATGTCAAAGACATATAATATGACTGGTTGGAGAGTGGGGTATGCTGTGGGCGGGGAAAAATTTATCAATGGCCTCGGCACCATAAAAGAAAATATGGATTCAGGAACAGTGTCGGCCCTACAGGAAGCGAGTGCCTGGGTTCTGGAAAACTGCGATGAAGAGGCAGGTCAGATAAGAGAACTATATAAGAGCAGGGCGGAGATATTTTACAAGGGACTGACAGCAGCAGGATTTGATGTGCTTAAATCTGAAGGCACACTATATCTCTGGATAAAGATACCTGATAAATATACTTCTATGGAGTTTGTCTCGCGGGTGCTTGAGGAAGCAGATATAGTTATTACTCCAGGCATAGGGTTTGGAAAAAATGGCGACAAGTATGTGAGAATTGCCTTGACTGTGGACGAACCTGTGGCCCTTAAAGCCATAGAAAGATTAAAAAAATTAAAAATATAAAAGCGTAGATATATGGCAAAAAATATTTATCTGTCTTTAGGAACAAATATCGGCGACAGATGGAAAAATTTGAAAACTGCAGTGGAACTGCTGCAAAAAGCCAAAGTGAAAGTTATAAACTCATCGGCGGTTTATGAAACCTCTCCAGTAGGCGGAGGCGTGCAGGATAATTTTTATAATATGTGCCTTGAAATTGAAACAGACCTTGTGCCTGAGCTTTTGTTGGACACCCTAAAGCATATTGAAACCGAAATGGGCAGGACTAAAGGGGAGAGAAACGGACCGCGAATTATAGATATTGACTTATTGTTTTATGATAATATAATCATTATTCGTGCGGAGTTGATGCTTCCACATCCGCGGCTTTGGGAAAGACGCTTTGTACTTGAACCCTTGGCGGAAATTGCAGGAGCTTTTAGGCATCCGGTTTTAAATAAAACCGTGAAAGAAATGCTTGGAAATGGTACTTTTAATGAAAAAGTTATATATATAGGAGCGCTGGATAAATGAATGAGTTTCATTACATTGCTGTAGAGGGCGTGCTGGGAGCGGGAAAGACCACTTTCGCGAAAAAATTGGCGAAAGACCTATCGGCACGGACTATTTTAGAAGAAGTGGACAACAATCCTTTTCTTGAGAGATTTTACAAGGATATGAAAGGGTATGCCTTTCAAGTCCAATTGTTTTTTCTTTTGAACCGGGTAAAACAACAGGCCCCCCTCAAACAGACCACTCTTTTTGAAAATCGTATTGTCGCTGACTACCTCATTGAGAAAGAAAAAATATTCGCAAATGTGACAATGGAAGAAGACGAACTTGGACTTTATAATAAAATTTATAATATAGTGGTAAATGAAGCCGACCTGATAAAACCTGATCTGGTGATATATTTGCAGGCAAGTACTGATACTCTCGTGGAACGCATAAAACGGCGTGGTAGGAGTTTTGAAAAAAATATTTCCAGAGAATATATTCATAATCTCTCGGAGGGCTATACATATTTTTTCAGTCATTTGACTGGGGTACCCATTGCCATAGTAAATACGGATGAAATTGATTTTGTAAATAACGAGGCTCATTACAATATGATTCGGGATTATGTTTTGAAAGTAAAAGGCGGGATAAACTACTTTACGCCTAAAACGGAGAAATAAATTGTTAAATGTCAGTCAGATAATTTCTATGAAATCCAAAAAAAAAATAGTGATACTCACTGCCTATGATTCTTTAATGGCGTCTTTACTTGAGGCCTCGGGAGTAGATATTATTCTGGTGGGTGATTCGGCAGGAATGATCTTTGCAGGGCACGACACTACCATTCCTGTCACTATGGAAGATATGCTTTATCACGGAAAAGCTGTGAAACGAGGCACGAAAGACACTTTTATTGTTATGGATATGCCCTTTATGTCGTATCAGGCTTCTGTGGAAGAAGCGTTGAAAAATGCTGGGCGACTTATGAAAGACACACAGGCAAATGCTGTAAAATTAGAAGGCGGGGAAGAGATAATTCCCCAGATAAAGGCCCTTGTCAAAGCAGGAATTCCAGTAATGGGGCATATAGGGTTACAACCGCAGTCGGTAAATATATACGGTGGTTATCCTGTACAGGGAGAATCTGAAAAAGAAAAAAATGAACTTATAAAAAGTGCGAAACTTTTACAGGAAGCGGGAGTTTTTGCGATAGTCCTTGAAAAAACAAAAAAAGAAACAGCGAAAGCGATAACTAAAAGTGTCAGGGTGCCTGTGATAGGGATAGGCGCGGGAAAAGATTGTGATGGGCAAGTGCTTGTCACTCAAGATATGCTTGGATTTTTTGAAAAATTTTCTCCAAAATTTGTAAAAAAATACGAAAACATAGCGCGCAAAATAAAAAAAGCTGTCAAAACATATGCGCTGGAAGTACGGACTGGAAAATTTCCTGGAAATAAAAATAGTTTTTAGAGAAGGCAAAAATGAAAATATTAAAAACCATAGCTGAAATGAATGAATATGTTAGAAAAAATAAAAAGCGTGGACATAGTCTTGGGTTTGTGCCGACTATGGGCTGTTTGCACGATGGGCATTTATCTTTGGTTAATGCTGCAAAAGAAGAATGCGCAAAGGTCGTAGTAAGTATTTTTGTAAATCCGATACAGTTTGGGGCAAATGAGGACTTTGACAAATACCCGAGAGTATATAAAAAAGATATAAGGCAATTAAAAGGTACTAAAAAAGTGGATTGCCTTTTTATGCCGGAAAAAGAAGAACTCTTGCCGGAGGGGTTTGCCGCAGCAGTGACGGTAGATAACGAGCTTCAGAGTGTGCTCTGTGGGCAGTCAAGACCTGGGCACTTTAAAGGGGTTACTACAATAGTTGCTAAACTGCTTAATATCGTAAGGCCCGAAAAACTTTTTCTCGGGCAAAAAGATTTTCAACAGACAGTAATCCTTAAAAAAATGATTAAAGATTTAGATTTTGATACTCAGGTTAAAGTGTGTGCGACTGTACGGGAAAAAGATGGATTGGCAATGAGTTCCCGAAATATATATTTGTCACCAGAAGAACGCGAAACTGCGGCAGTAATGTATAAGGCGTTGCAAATGGCAGAGAGTATGATAGAACTCGGAGAGCACGAAGTTGAAAAAGTGGTAAATGAAATTAAAAGAAAACTTAAAGAGGCAAATGTAAAAATAGATTATATAGATATTTTAAGAGCGGAAAATCTCGCCGAAGTATCGCGGATAACTGATGAGGTGGTGATAGCCGCCGCAATAATAGTGGGAAAGACCAGGCTAATAGACAATGTGGTCGTGCCGGTTAAATAAAAAAAGAGTATAAAAGGAGAAATATGCTTATAGAAATTTTAAAGTCAAAGATTCACCGCGCCACGGTCACGAGCAAAAACATTCACTATGTGGGAAGCATTACTGTAGATGAAAAACTGCTGAAAGCGGCAGGTATGCGGGAAAATGAAAAGGTGCATGTGTTTAATTTAAACACTGGTAGTAGATTTGAGACCTATCTCATAAAAGGTAAAGCGGGTTCGGGACAGATATGCATAAATGGGGCGGCCTCTCGGCTGGCAGAAAGTGGAGACCTTGTTATTATGATTTCTTACGGGTTTATGGATGAAAAACAGGCAAATGTTTTTATGCCTAAAGTGGTTTATGTAGATGCGAAAAATAAAATAAAGAAAGTAACTGGAAAGGAAAAACCAAATTCAAAGTACTAAAAGGGGAAATGAATTATATGGAAAAATCACAGAGGAAGTTGGGGATAATAGGCTGCGGAGCCATAGGTACTGAAATAGCAGCAGCGATAGATAAAGGGAGCATTGATATTGCGCTTCACGGCTGTTATGACATAAGTAAGGAACAAACTGATAAGTTTTCTGCGAAATTAAAAAATGTAAAGCCGGTTTTTATGGAATTGGAAGCACTGGTAAAAAATTGTGATTTGATTCTTGAGTGTTCAAAAAAAGATGCTGTGAGGGAAATCTTTGAAGTGATTTTAAAAAACAATCGTGACACTATTTTTTTAAGTGTGGGTGGTATTCTTGAAAGTATGGACCTTGTGGAAGAAGCAAAGAAAAAGAAAATAAATATATATATTCCTTCGGGAGCAGTGGTGGGAATAGATGGGCTAAGTGCTGCAAAATGTCAGGGGTTAAAAAAAGTAACACTGACTACGCGAAAACCGCCGTTGGCGTTTAAGGGCGTAAAATATCTTGTCGAAAAAAATATAAATCCGGAAGAAATTAAAGTGGAAACAGTCCTGTTTGAAGGCAATGCGTTTGAAGCGGTGAAGGCCTTTCCTGCCAATATTAATGTGGCGGCCACTCTGAGCATAGCAGGGATAGGACCTGAAAAGACCGTAATTAAAATCATCGCCGATCCAAACACCACCGCCAACAGACACGAGATAAATGCGGAAGGGGACTTTGGAAGTTTTAGGGCTATTACTGAAAATGTACCTTCTCCAAACAACCCAAAGACCAGCTATCTTACGGCATTGTCAACGATTGCATTGATAAAAAAGATAGTAGAGCCGATACACATAGGGACATAAAAGGGAGCTCGAGAAAAAGAATCAGATAGTATCAGATACTTGTTATAATATAAATAATAAAAAGGCAGGTTATGAAAATGATGAGAAAATATTTTATTCCGGCAGCTTGTGTAGTGTTATTATTTATAACTTTTATTTCATCTGTTTTAGCCGATTCTATTCCAGGTGTGCCGGCTGCCAATAAAGTACTAATAATTTATACGACAAACGGAATATACAACACCTCGTTAAAAGATGACATAGTGAATACCCTAAATCTTATAACTCCGGTTCCAATGATTGAGTATGTGACTGTGGCTGCGAGTTCGGGCGCTGGTTTTTATGATGAACTTGTGGCGCAAACGGGGAAGACAAACCTTTCTACCTGGTGTCAGGTTTGGGATTTGAGATTTTCAAATACTTATGTAAATGCCGGAGCCCCCTGCTCGACTGCGGATAATATCTGTGAAGAAAAAATAAGCCTCGGGGCAGGCGCGACCACTGATCAGACACTCTTTAGAAATTTTTTACTTCAAGGTGGTGGTTTATTTTTACAAGGCGAGCATCAGGAAAGACCTTGTAGAAATCAAAGTATAATTAGTTTTGCAAATACAGTGGCAAATACTGCTATTGGGGTAAATTATTCGGGAGTTATTGTTATAGCGGGAGGCTTGGCGACTATAACCCCTTCCGCATATGGAAATTTTAGCACTGATTTCAATACTCTCAGCGGACAAATTACTACTCAATGGCCAGGAGGAATAGCTACGGGCAATCTGGGAAGTGCTACTTCACTGATAACTGTGCCTTTAGCAGGTCCTTATTCCATATTAATGGGGTATATGCCAGCCGCGCTTAATACGGCTGCAGGAAATCTTGTAATCAGCTGGGATTCTGGTACCTATATGTTGCCGCAGAAAAATGCTGTATCGGATATGATAATTGAAAATACATATGATTTTTTAAGCAATGGTTCTTGTATTTTTACTACTCCTACTATGACTGAGACCTATACACCTCTGCCGACCTTAACAGTTACTGAGACCATTACCCAAACTGCCACTCCAACAATTACGGCTACTATGACTGAGACTTCTACTTCCACTTTTACTCCAACAATAACTATGACAGCGACAAATTTGCCGACTGCTACAGTGACTGCGACTGCGACTCCGGATTTCTCATTTACGCTTGTGACGGTATATCCTAACCCATCTTCTGATAAAAATTGGATAGTATATGATTTGACTCGTGATGCGGATGTGACTATTACGATATTCACCATAAGCGGAGAAAAAATTTGGACAAAAAAAGAACATCAAGGAATTGGCAGAATGCGAACTGAATGGCCTGGAAAAAATACGACAGGGCAGGAAGTTGCCAGCGGGGTTTATATGTTTAGTATTCAAGCGGTCTCGGGTAAAGATAAATCAAAATTAATATGGGGCAGATTCGCGATGGTAAAGTGAACGAGCTAACTAACTGAAACATATTGGTGCAAAATTATGTATAGTGGTTTTGAAAAAAAGCAAAGTGAAAAATTTATTTTTTTAAAACGATTTTATTTTTTGTTTGTATTTTTTATGTTAGCCGCAGCATCTTTTGCTGTGGAGTGGCAGGTATCGGTTATGCAACCGCCGCCTTGGCAAGTGAGAGATAGGGTATGGAATGCGGAAAAAGCCGCAGGTTTTAAGTCAATGGCAGTACCTCCTCCTATTTTTTCTTCAGCAGCGCTTGATGCTTGCGGGGTGCGTTCACTTGTGTATTATGTGGATTGGGACTACTCTTATCGCTCCGACAAATTACCAATGGCAAAACTCACGCATATTTGCCACGCTTTTATAACTCCAAACTCTGATGGTTCTCTTGCTTATAGCGGGACATATCTTGAACCTGCTTTGATAACAGACGCGCACGCCGTAGGGGTAAAAGTATTGACCTCGATCGGGACTGGTTCTTTTGCCACCGCGGTATCGACTTTGCCTTTGCGCACGACTTTTATAAACAACCTCGAATCTTTCTGCAGAACATATGGCTATGATGGTGTGGATATTGATTGGGAATCGCCAACGAACGCAACAGAAAGAACAAATATGACATCTTTTGTGACTGAACTTAAGGCAAAATTTACCACTTCCGCTTCACCAGCGCCATCTTGGCTTATCAGTATGGCTGTCGGAGGAAGCAACTGGTCGGGGCAGTGGTATGATTATCCGAATATAAAAAACAACATAGATTTTCTTAATTTTATGGCGTATGACTCTTATGGGCCGTGGAGCAATTCCTCAGGGCATAATATGCCTGTGTATAAAGGGACTGACCCGTCAAATTATAATTGTAAAACAGGTATGGATTACCTGATAAACACCCGCGGAATTTCTGCATCGAAAATAAATATGGGCCTGCCTTTTTATGGTTACCGTTTTCCTAATTCGCCGTATCTTTACGGCAGTTGCGGTGGCGTATGTTCCAGCGCTTCTGCGGTCAACTACGACAGTATAGCTTCTTCATACATAGGGAACGGCTGGACCACGCACTGGGATAGCGGGTCTTTAGTGCCTTACCTGACGAACAACACAGGCACCGGAGTGCTGGCATATGATAGCCCCTTGTCCATAGAAGGCAAGGTGGATTATGCGCTGAATTCCAGAACAGCGGGCGGAGTTTTTGTTTGGCAGGCGGCGGGGGATTACCTTTCAGGAAATCAGCCATTGCTCGACTCTATGTACAATGCGATTTTAAACAAGTGCGGCATTCTTCCAACAGCCACAGCCACGCCAGTTGCGACACCAGTAGCGACTGCCACACCTG
>CAILUR010000087.1 GCA_903837445.1 uncultured bacterium
CCATATGTGGCAAAAGATATTTTTAAAATAAAAGATAAAGAAATTCTCAAGGCCATACGCTGGCATACGACCGGTAGGGCTGGAATGAGCAAACTTGAAAAAATAATTTATATCGCGGATTATATCGAAGAGTCACGAACGATTGTTTCTTCGGCTAATACAAGAAAACTTTTGGGAAAAAAAGATATTTCTTTGGATAGACTGGTGTATAGCGTAGTAAAGGGCAAACTAAAATATCTTAAGAAAAATAAAGCGGTGGTCAATAAGGACTCGATAAAACTGTTGAATGAAATGAAAGAAAAGACCACGAAAACCAAGTAATTTTACCAATCTAATCTGAATAAAAATAATAAAAAAGACATATTTTGTGAGTTTTTTTTATTTTTAGAAAACTTGACATAAAACTTGACTTAATGAATAACTGAAGTATACTTTAATCAAGGCATAGATTTAGCACTCTTTTAATAAAAAAGGGGGCACTATGGAGCCAAGAAAGGAAGAGATAGTAAAGGGACTTCTTTCGGGCAAAGTTGGACTCGCCTTAGTGTGCTATTATTTGCAACACGATAGAACTAAAATTAAATTGAAAGATATTTCAAAGTATGTAGATGTTGACCTGGATGAATTAAAAAAAGTGGGAAAAGCACTCGAAGCAGAAAAGGTAGCGAAACTGCACCATACTTTCTGTGGGGTGGAGTTGGAGTTTGATTCAAAACACGAGGAAAAAATTAGAAGCTTGATAAATGAAATTATTTGGAAAAAAAAAGAAGAATATGGGGAAATCTATAAAAGAATAACCACAGCTGAATCAAAGGGGTTTATGTTGGAAAATACGCAGAATGGGAATACAGAAACGGAAGAATGAAATGGGACTTTTGGGGTAAAGGGAGCGGAACAAGGCCGAGCGAAAGCTCGGTTTTGTTATTTTAAAGTGAAAGTTTATGAGGACTTTATAGAATCTAAAAAGCATTAATGTGTGCTAAAATATCTTAGATGGTAACTCTATGGCATAACGGAGAAGTTGTGAATAAAATTTATTCTATGAAAGAGTATTTTGCAAAAAAGTATGCCTTTCAAGTTCAAAAAATAACAGTGTCTCTTGATTTTACTTGCCCAAATATTGACGGGCGAGTGGGTAGTGGGGGATGTATTTATTGTCTTGACGGAAGTGTGCCACATAAAAAAGAAAAAAGAGTTCCACTAAAAGAACAGATAAAAAAAGGAATAGAAAGTGGGGATAAACGCTTTGGAGCAGGGACAAGATATATGGTATATTTTCAGACAAATTCAAATACCTATGCGGCTGTGGCGACCCTCAAGGAAATGTATGCCTCTGTCTTTGAGTTTGATAGGGTGATAGGCATAGCCATAGGCACAAGGCCGGACTGTGTGGGAGAAGAGGTTTTGGATATTTTAAAAACCTATGCGACTGCTGGCAAAGAAGTGTGGCTGGAACTGGGCTTGCAGTCTGCAAACGAGGCAACCTTAATAAAAATTAACAGAGGCCATACTGTAGCAACATTTGTAGATGCGGTAAAACGCGCAAAACACAAAGGACTAAAAGTCGCCGCGCATGTGATAGTGGGGTTTCCGTGGGAAACAATAAAAGATTTTCTGGCAAGCGCGACTTTACTCGTTGAACTCGGTGTGGAAGGAATTAAAATACATCCACTTTATATCCTTGAAGGAACACCCTTGGGGGAAATGTATAAAAAAGAGGCATTTGAACTGCTTACTTTAAATGCTTATGTGGGCGCACTCGCGCAAATGGTGAAAATACTTCCTGAGAATACTATTATAATGAGAGTGAGTGCTGAAGGGTACGACTCTTGTCTTTTGGCACCGGAATATTGCAGTACAAAGTATAAGTCAAAAATAAAAGCTATGCTGGAAAGGGAATTGCAAATACGATAGGAACTATTATTGACTATGAAGCGTCTAATTTAATGATGGGGAAGTTATATTATAAAATGGAGCGTGTATGAATAAAAAAATAGGAATGCTTATTATTGGTTTTTTTGCAACTTTTTCTGTGGGGGCAGAGACAATGACCTGGAACGATTGCGTAGATGAGACCTTGAAAAACAACTACGAACTTAAATCCGCCCAAGAAAAAGTGATTCAGACAAAAGCGCAGGGCTGGTCTTCTTTTGCGTCGGCTTTGCCTCAACTGAGTTTATCCACTGGCGCTTCTCGTTCTGGCAGCGCTTTTCAGGGAGAAAATTATCAGTTTTTCAGTACCACTCAAAACAATTCAACCTCGTATAGTATCGGTGGGAAACAACTTATTTTTGATGGTTTGTCCACTCTGCACGAAATGTTAGGAGCGGCAGAAAACGCCAGCGCGGCAGAAGAAAACTACAAGACAAACTCAGCTGCCATAAGACAGGAACTGGTGCAGGCTTTTGCTGGATTACTAAAAACACAAGAACTGGTAAAAACTAGTGCAGACATACTTAAACTTAGAAAAAGCCAACTGGATGATATTACCCTTAGGTATCAGGCAGGCAGGGAACACAAAGGTTCATATATGAGTACTGAAGCAAGTTATGCGCAGGCAGGTTATAACCTGAACCAAGCAAAGCGTTCGCTTGAACTGGCACAAGCACAATTGTGTAATGTGCTGGGCAGAGATAAAAAAGACGGAATAATAGTTTCCGGTAATTTCTCAATAGCGGAGAGTATGAAAATAGAACCTGATTTTGAAAAACTATATAAAGACAATCCTACTTTGTTGGCATTGACGGCGCAAAAAAACGCAGCTGAGTATAATTCAAAGGCAGCTATAGGAAGTTACTTTCCTTCGGTTTATGTAAATGCCAGTGCGGGACG
>CAILUR010000088.1 GCA_903837445.1 uncultured bacterium
GAATAGGTTTTACCGCATAGGTCTCGCCCTTGGTAAGGTTTTTAATAACTCCCTTATCTGCATCTATTTCCACTATATCACCTTGCGTAATTTTTTCCGCCGCCTGTGCCGACTCAAATATAGGAAGTCCAATATTAAAAGAGTTGCGATAAAAGATTCTCGCAAAATCTTTTGCAATTACACAGGACACTCCTGCCGCCTTAATACACACTGGTGCGTGTTCCCGCGAAGACCCACAGCCGAAATTTTTTCCACCGACTATAATATCTCCAGCGCCTACTTTATTTGGGAAGTCCACATCTGCGTCTTCCATAACATGTTTTGCAAGTTCCATAGGATCAGAAGTATTCAAATACCGCGCAGGGATAATAGCGTCAGTATCAATATCATCTCCAAATTTCCAAGTTTTACCTTTTAATATCATAAATAACTCCTTTTAATGTTCCATATTTCAGGTTCTCCCGTTCGCTTCGTTCAGGGACTTCACAGTTTCCAAGATTAGTACAAATTCTAAAACCTGGATTTTGGAACTATTTTTTCATCCTGGAACTTGGAACTTGGAACTTGGAACTTGGAACCTGGAATTTGGAACTTGAAACCTTATTTAATCTCTTCCGGGCTTAATATTTTCCCAGCTATCGCCGATGCCGCTGCTATTGCTGGAGAAGACAGGTACACGAAACTTTCTGGGCTTCCCATACGACCTACAAAATTTCTATTCGTGGTGGCAATGGCAACTTCGCCTTTTGCCAATATCCCCATATGTCCGCCAAGACAAGGTCCACATGTCGGTGGCGAAAAAACGCACCCTGCTTTTACAAGGGTTTCCACTATTCCTTCTTTTATCGCCTGCAGATATATCATTTGTGTCCCTGGAAATATCAAACATCTCACTCTTGAATTTACTTTATTGCCTTTCATTATTTTTGCGGCAACACGCAAATCTTCAATGCGACCGTTTGTACACGACCCTATGACCGACTGGTCTATTTTTATATTTCCGACTTTAGAAATTGGTTTTGTATTTTCTGGCAAATGTGGAAAAGCCACCTGTGGTTCTATTTTTGAGCAATCATACTCTATTACTTTTTCATATTTCGCGTCTTTATCACTCGCAAACATTTTCCAATTATGTTCAGCACGCCCTTTCATAAACTCTACAGTGATATCATCCGGCGCAGTGATGCCCACTTTCCCTCCGGCTTCTATCGCCATATTGGACATAGTCATTCTGCCTTCTATAGAAAGTTTTTCTATGACAGGACCTGCAAATTCCATAGCTTTATAAAGTGCACCATCTACTCCAATATCTCCAATGGTATAAAGAATAAGATCTTTAGCACTGACCCATTTTTGCAGTTTCCCTTTATATATAAACTTTATTGTCTGCGGAATTTTAAACCACGCCTTACCTGTCATCATAGCGAAAGCCGCATCAGTACTGCCTACTCCGGTGGCAAAGGCCCCGAGCGCGCCATAAGTACAAGTGTGCGAATCCGCACCTATGACCAAATCTCCAGCTACCACTACGCCTTTTTCTGGTAACAGCGCGTGCTCTATCCCGCATTGTCCCTGTTCGTAGTAGTGTGTGAGTTTTTGTTCGTCAGCAAAATTACGGAGTATCTTTGCCTGTTCGGCTGATTTTATATCTTTGTTTGGGGTAAAATGATCAGGCACTAAAGAAATTTTTGTTCTATCAAAAACTTTTGTCGCTCCAGCCGCTTTAAATTCACTGATAGCCAAAGGTGCTGTAATATCATTTGCCAATACCATATCCACATCGGCAATAACCAATTCTCCAGGTTCTACATGTTTTTTTCCACTTTTGGCTGCCAATATTTTTTCCGCTATGTTCATACCCATTATAAAACTCCTTTAAGACATATTCCAAAATTAAACTTATTTATTTTTTAATATTTACTTTCTTTGCTCTTTCCAGTTTTGAAAGGGCATCCAAATACGCTTTAGCACTTGCTTCAATTACATCCGTAGAAACTCCTCTGCCATTAACTTCCGTATTTCCTTTTTTCACTCTTACTGTGACTTCGCCTTGAGCTGCCTCACCTTTGGTAATGGACTTTATCTGATAGTCTAGCAATATAACAGTCTGTTTTGTTATCTGACTTATCGCTTTAAAAGTAGCATCCACTGGACCATCTCCAAAAGCAGACTGTCTGATAACACTGTCACCTTTTTTCACTTCAACTGTCGCAGTCGGTATCATCGTGGTACCAGAGGCCACAAAAAGATAATTCAAAATATATATGTCAGTACCTTTTTTCCCGTCCGCCTGCATCATAGTGAGCAGGTCTTCGTCAAAGACTTCTTTCTTTTTATCAGCTATAGTTAAAAACTTTGCGTAAACCTCCGCAAGATTTTCTTCTTTTATAATTATATCCAGATACTCAAGTCTGTGCTGAAGTGCGTGCCTGCCTGACCGACTCGTGAGCACAAGTTCATGCCCAGGAATGCCTATGGACTTTGGGGTCATAATTCCAAAAGTAGTTTCATTTTTCAATATTGCATCCTGATGTATTCCAGAAGCATGCGCAAAAGCATTTGCGCCTACGATTGCCTTATTGGGCTGCACTGGTATGCCTGTCAAACGGGTCACCATTTTTGACACTTTATAAATTTCATCTGTCTTAATTCCCGTCTCCACTTTATAAATATCTTTTCTCGTATTTATCGCCATTACTACTTCTTCTAAAGAGGCGTTGCCTGCCCTTTCGCCGAGTCCATTTATTGTACATTCCACCTGCCGCGCTCCATTTAAAACTGCCGCAAGAGAGTTTGCCGTGGCCATACCAAGATCATTGTGGCAATGTACCGCAATTATGGCTTTATTTATATTTGGGACAGTGTTCATAATTTTCTTTATCATATTTCCATATTCTTCAGGAGTCGTATATCCTACCGAGTCAGGAATGTTTATAGTTCTGGCTCCTGCCTTTATAGTTTCTTCCACTATTTTACACAGGTAGTCAAACCCCGTCCTGGTGGCATCCATAGCTGAAAATTCCACATCCTCACAAAAGGTTCTCGAATATTTTACAGCTTCAATGGCGCGTCTCAAAACTTCTTCATTTGTAGTTCGGGTTATAAATTTTACATGCTGTGGAGATGTGCCAATAAAAGTATGTATTCTTGTTTTTTTTGCTTTTTTGAAGGCCTCTGCGCACGCATCTATATCTTTTTTCACCGCACGACAAAGTCCGGCTATGATGGGTTTTTTTACAAGCATAGCAATTTCCCTTACCGACTCCAAATCTCCCGGAGACGATGCCGGAAAGCCAGCTTCTATGATATCTACATTCATTTTTTCAAGTTGTCTGGCGATTTCAAGTTTTTCTACTCTGGTCAGAGATGCTCCTGGAACCTGTTCTCCATCACGCAGAGTCGTATCAAAAATCAAAATTTTTTCAGCCATTATTGCAACTCCTTTAAATATGTTTCCGGTTTTTTAGTTCCGGGTTCCAGATTTCGTTTTTTTCAAACCGAAATCCGGAACCCGAACCGAAATTATTTATTTTTTCTTTCCTTTAACTTTTGATGCTGTTGCTTTAGGGGCTTCAGCTGTTTTCTTTTCTGTTATCCAAGGCATCATTTTTCTAAGTTGTTTTCCCGTAACTTCTATTGGGTGATTTACATCCGCTCTTAACAGCGCATTGAACTTAGGTTTGTTGGCCTGGTTCTCAAGAATCCATTCGGTGGCAAAAGTGCCGTCCTGTATCTCGGTCAATATTTTTTTCATTTCTTTCTTTGTCTCAGCAGTTATAAGTCTTGGTCCGCGTGTGACATCTCCGTATTTTGCAGTGTCCGAAACTGAAAAACGCATTCCTGCGATTCCATTTTCGTACATAAGGTCTACAATAAGCTTGAGCTCATGCAGCACCTCGAAATATGCCATCTCTGGTTGATATCCTGCTTCGACAAGAGTTTCAAATCCCGCTTTTACAAGCGCTGAGGTTCCGCCGCACAGGACTGCCTGTTCGCCGAAAAGATCTGTTTCTGTCTCTTCCACAAATGTGGTCTCAATGATTCCCATTCTGCCCGCGCCCATTCCTTTTGCATAAGCTAAAGCGATATCTTTTGCTTTGCCTGATGCGTCCTGGTGTACAGCGATAAGCGATGGCACGCCTCTGCCTTCTTGATACTGTCTTCTTACCATATGTCCCGGACCTTTTGGTGCGATCATAATAACATCTACATCTTTAGGAGGCACTATCTGTCCGTAATGTATGTTAAAGCCGTGCGCAAAAGCAAGCGTTTTGCCTTTTTTCATGCTGGCCTGAACATAATTTTTGTAAATAATAGCCTGCGCTGCATCCGGTACGAGCATCATTATGATGTCTGCCTTTTCCGCCACTTCTGTTGCCGTGAGAACTTTAAAACCTGCAGCCTGCGCGTTCGCATAGTTCTGTGTCCCTGGAAGTTCGCTGACAATAACTTCCACTCCGGAGTCTCTCAAATTCTGCGAGTGCGCATGTCCCTGCGAACCAAATCCAATGATACCCACTTTCTTACCTTTCAAAAGCCCGAGATTTGCATCCTTGTCATAATAAATCTTAATCATTTTATTTCTCCTTTCGAGAATGTGTGGAGTCATTGCTCCGCATTAAATTTTCGGTTCAGCTAAGCCCAACCGTTATTCCTTTACTTCTGAATCTTCGTCCGTGTCATTGCTATTGTACCTGTCCTAACCATTTCTCTTATCCCGTGTTGTTTCATAAGTTCAATAAAAGCATTTACTTTATCTTCACTGCCAGTAACTTCAATAAGAAATACATCCGATGTCACATCAAGAATTCTCGCCCTGAAGATTCCCACTGTAGTCATAATATCGGATTTATGTGCAGGGTCTTTTATTTCTACTTTGATAAGAGCCAGATCCACTTCCACATGGCTTTCTTCGCTCATATCTGTCACTTTAATAACATCAATTAGCTTATTTAATTGTTTTAAAATTTGTTCCAGCACAAGGTCATCGCCATTGGCTACTATCGTCATGCGCGAAGTGGTCACATCCTCGGTCTCACCCACTGCCAATGACTCAATGTTAAACCCACGCCCCGAAAAGAGTCCGGAAATACGAGCAAGCACACCTGGCTGATTTTCCACTATAACCGATATCACTTTTCTTTTTGTCATAAGCCCTCTCCTTTTTTAAAATTATATTTTTCTACGCCAGTCCTTCAGTTATCATATTTCCCAGCCCTGCACCTGCAGGCACCATAGGCCATACATTTTCTTCACGCGAAATACGGAAGTCCATTAAGACCGGACCTTTATGTGCGAACGCTGTTTTTAGCGCTTTTTCTACATCTTCTTTTTTCTCTATCAATATGCCTTTCGCGCCATACGCTTCAGCAAGTTTTACAAAATCCACACTACTTTCTATGTCAGAGCTTGAATATCTGCCACCAAAGAAAAGTTCCTGCCACTGCCTGACCATTCCAAGATAGCCGTTGTTTAGGATAGCCACTTTTACTGGAATATTATATTTTACAGCAGTAGCGAGTTCTTGTATATTCATTTGAATAGACCCATCTCCAGCTATGTCTATTACAAGTTTTCCTGGATTTGCCACCTGTGCTCCTATCGCCGCAGGAAAACCGTAACCCATAGTCCCCAATCCTCCGGAAGTTAAAAAAGTTCTCGGCTTTGTAAAACTTAAAAATTGTGCCGCCCACATTTGATGTTGTCCTACTTCAGTAGTAATGATCGTATCTTCTTTTGCCAGCTGTGATATTTTTTCAAGCACATACTGTGGTTTGATTTCTTTATCGCTGTCAATATATTTAAGTGGATATTCTTTTTTCCACTCTTCCACTTGCAATAACCACTCTTTGTGTTCGAGTTTTTTTACAGCTGACAACAAATCGCGCAGCGCACTTTTTGAATCCGCCACTATCGGCAAGTCCACGCGTATAATTTTTCCTATCGCAGTAGGGTCAATATCAATATGAATAATATCCGCATGTGGAGCAAAGTCCGCTACTTTTCCTGTAACACGGTCGTCAAACCGAGCCCCCACAGCTATTATCAAATCGCTTTCCTGCATAGCATAGTTCGCATAACGCGTTCCGTGCATTCCAAGCATTCCTACATTCAAAACATGTGCGGAAGGGATCGCGCCAATCGCCATAAGAGTCGTAGTCACTGGCACATTTATTTTCTCCGCAAGTTTTACCATTTCATCACACGCGTTAGCAAGCATAACTCCGCCACCTACATAAAGAATAGGGCGCTCTGCTTTTTCTATCATTTCCGCTGCTTTTTTTATCTGATTTTTGTTCGCTTCAGTATTTGGTTTATAGCCACGAAGATTTGGAGTAGCCGGATAAACATAATCCGCTTCTGCCAACATAACATCTTTTGGTAGGTCAATAAGTACAGGTCCTGGTCGGCCAGTATTGGCTATGTAAAAAGCATTTTTTATTATCTGTGCGAGATCTTTTACATCTTTCACCAGATAATTGTGTTTCACTATCGGTCTCGTGATGCCAGTCATATCAGATTCCTGAAATGCATCGTTACCAATAAGTGAGGTAGGCACCTGTCCAGTAAGGGCCACCATAGGAATACTATCCATATACGCAGTCGCAATTCCAGTTACCAAATTTGTCGCGCCAGGTCCACTGGTAGCAAGGCATACGCCTGTCTTTCCTGTCGAACGCGAATAGCCATCAGCCGCATGTGCCGCACCCTGTTCGTGACGCACAAGATAAACCTTGATAGCTTTTTCATTATAGAGCTCGTCAAAAATAGGCAATGCCTGTCCGCCTGGATACCCAAAAATAGTATCCACGCCTTCTTTTTTCAAGGACTCAAGTAATATTTTTGAACCTCTCATGTTTTTTCTCCTAAATATTTTTTTTAATTTCCGACCACGCTTAACTCAAACACTTCTATTTTTTCTTATATTCAATCTAAAAGCTTTTATTATTTTTTAAACACTGCCCCAGTTGAGGCCGAAGTCACATTCTGTGCGTAGCGGTAAAGCACTCCACTTTTTACTTTTAACTCTATCGGTTTCCATAAGGCTTTTCTTTTTTTCATTTCTTCCGGAGTTATTTTTAAATTTATTTTTCTTGCTGGGATATCTATTTCAATTATATCGCCTTCTTTTACGAAAGCTATTGGACCGCCTTCCATAGCTTCAGGTGATATGTGCCCAATGGCAGCCCCACGCGTCCCGCCTGAGAATCTACCATCTGTAAGAAGTGCCACATCTTTATCCAAACCCATACCAGCTATTGCGGCAGTAGGCGCAAGCATTTCACGCATACCAGGCCCGCCTTTCGGACCCTCGTAACGAATTACCACCACATCTCCTGCCACTATTTTTTTCCCGAGAATAGCTTTCTGCGCCGCTTCTTCTGATTCAAATACTCGGGCAATACCTTCGCGTTTTAACATTTCAGGTGCGACTCCCCCTGCCTTGACAACAGCGCCATCTGGAGCTATGTTGCCAAACAATATGGCAAGTCCGCCTGTCTTTGTGTATGGCTTGTCAATAGGTCTAATTACTTCAGGGTCTAAATTTTCAGCATCTTTCAAATTATCTTTTATTTTTTTACCAGTTGCTGTCATAAGGTTAAGGTGCAAAAGTTTTTTCTTTGCGAGTTCTTTCATGACAGCCTTGATCCCACCTGCATTATCTACATCCACGAGATAATGATATCCCGCAGGAGAGATTTTACATATCTGTGGTGTCTTTGCCGATATTTCATTTATTTTTTGAAGATTAAATTCAAGCCCTGCTTCGTGCGCGATTGCTGGCAAATGAAGAATTGTATTGGTAGAACCACCCAAGGCCATATCCACAACGAAAGCATTTTCAAAAGCTTCCATAGTAAGAATATCTCTTGGCTTAATATCCGCTTCCACAAGTTCCATTATTTTCATTCCCGCATTTTTTGCAAGGCGTATGCGTGCCGCATCCACAGCTGGAATAGTTCCATTTCCCGGCAAGCCAAGTCCGAGCACTTCGGTCATACAATTCATAGTATTCGCTGTGAACATTCCAGCACACGATCCACACCCAGGACAACAGGCATTTTCAATTCCCTCGAGTTCTGCTTTGCTCATTTTGCCACTGGCATAAGCACCCACAGCTTCAAAACCACCCGAGATAAGATCGTATTTTTTTCCTTTATATTTTCCAGGTAACATAGGTCCGCCGCTTACGAATATCGAAGGCACATTTACACGGGCCGCTCCCATAAGCATTCCCGGAATTATTTTATCGCAGTTAGGTACGAAAACAAGGCCATCAAAAGGATAAGCATTCCCCATTATTTCAATTCCATCTGCTATCAGTTCCCGAGACACTAGTGAATATTTCATCCCCGAATGTCCCATAGCAATTCCGTCACAAACCCCGATAGTTGGAAACTCCATAGGAGTTCCACCTGCCATGCGTATCCCGTCTTTTACCGCCTGAGTAATTTTATCCAGATTTATATGCCCAGGAATAACTTCATTAAAAGCATTAACCACGCCTATTATCGGACGCGCAAGTTCTTCATTAGTATAACCCATAGCTTTAAAAAGAGCTCTGTGTGGAGTTCTTTCTATTCCTTTTTTCATGGCATCGCTTCTCATAATGAAAACACCTGCCTCATATAATTTTAAAAATAAAAAAATGAAAGGCGTTTTAACGCTTTTTGGTCTTTCCGCCTGTGTTTTAAAGCCTTTATACTATTTAATAATATCACGCAGACCGAAGTTTTGTCAACGAATAAACGATAAAAACGAAGCCACTTTTGAGGGACAATATTCAATATGTTTTATACTTTTTGAGCAAATTTGCTAAATTAGTTTTTGTGAAAAATATCAGTTTCCTTTCATAACCTGTATCTCTTTTGAATCTTCATATATCGTAACTATAATGCTTTCGCCTGTATTTATACCGATATATTTTGCCGCTGCCGCTAAAAATATGGGAAACATTTTTCTCAAATCATTAGACTTGCCCATTGCGGATATTGAGGTCTTCCACAATTCAGCCAATTTAGTTCCCTGTTTCCCGTTCTTAATATCAAAAGCATTAATTATGATATATTTCGGGTATGCCGTATATTCTTTAGTTTGATTCGTATATCCCGTCACTCCGTATTGTGGTTCCACAGAAGTCGAGGAAAATTGCGTCACGCTGGTATCGGGATTATTACGCTGACTTGTCTGAGTATATATTTCCATTCCTGTCTGTCCCCAAACTGGTTCATTGTATGAATAGGTATGCTTTTCAGCTTCTCCTACCCCATAAGAAAGATAAATTTCAATTTCAGCGTGTTGTGAAGTGGTCGCCAGAGTATAGCCCTGAATAGACATAGCGCGCACGAGCAAACCTGCGAATTCCTTAAACTGAAGATCGTTCACACTGGTATCCTTATTTCCTGGCAGTATCTGATAAACTTTATTAAGTTTTCCCACCCCATCACTTATAGAATCCACCGCAACAAAATAGCCTCTGGCACATCCAGATAAAATAAATATTCCTATAACTAAAATTATATAAACAAAAGCATTTTTATTTTTTTTCATTTTAACCCTCCTTGAATACTTTTAAGTTGCAGTTTATATTATCAAAACCTCAGTGTTCCGCATTCAGTACCAGTTCAGTCATTGCCGCTTGGTCGTTTCTAAACCCCGTAAATATTTCCGTTATCACTACTTTAACTTTATCATCCGGTTTCAAAGTTATCGGCGATGCAAACTTTACCGTCTGCCAATTTTTCATATCCCGCAGTTGCACTTTGCATACTGCTTTTCCATTTTTATATACCTTCATTACACTCACCCGCGAATAATCAGTCCAAATCTGCCCATCTTTCATCCAGCCGTTTATCACCTTGAACCCGTTCCACTTTATTGACATTTTTTTAGTTTTTTCCACACACCGTCCAAAATATTTTCTATTAAGATTAAAAGTGATACTTTGTCCCACCCCGTTTCCTTTTTCTGGCATCCAGGCAGTTTCAGTATTATTATCATCTATCATACTTATTGAATTTCCTTCCGCATTTGAAGAAGCTTTTATCCCCCAATCCATTACACAATGCATAGAACAATGCCTCCCAAGAAGCCCACCTTTCATAGCATAAACGCTGCCAGTAGTATTCCTTTTCGCCGCAGTGTCAGAGACCTCGGGTTCTCCTTTGTATAAAGGCACAGCATTCAAAACTGTTGCAAAAACAATTACCATTAACAAGCTCATTAGTTTTTTCATTTTACCTCCGCCATTTTTTTAATATCCCCTCAAAACTTTTACACAAAACTATTTAATATCGTTTACTATTTTCTTCCCACTTATGACTTTCACTACTTCATATACCCCTTTTTTCTTATTTAATTTTTCCATTCTTCTCAGTTGTGCCAGAGTCTTTTCAATATCTTCTGGGATAGGCGCTTCTATACTCAACATTTCTTTTGTTCTAAAATGAATAAATGCCAATTTCCAAGCGTGGAGCGAAAGTCTTTTTATAGAAAGCTCTGCGCATTTTTCTGCATACTCGTGATTTTTTACCCAGAACTGATTATTGTAAATAGGATCAAAAGCAAGCGCATGTCCTATGGCCTGCATATGAATTCTTATCTGATGCGTGCGCCCAGATTTGGGCATAGCTTTGATATAAGCAAAATCAGTAAACCGTTCAAGGACTTCATATTCAGTCGTGGCTCTTTTCCCGTCCTGTCTATCTATGACCATAACGCCTTTTTTCTTTTTCAATTCCCCAATAGGCAAACCAACCGAGCTCTTATCTTTTTCAGGCGCGCCACAAACAATAGCCACATATTGTTTATCCACCCACCCTTTTTCAAACTTTACGCTGAGTTCCCTATGTGCCTGAGAGTTTTTTGCAAAGACAATTACTCCAGAAGTATCCTTATCCAAACGATGACATATAAATATTTTCCCATATTCTTTTTCGAGGATAGTGCGAAGGTTAGGAATATTCAAATCATACCGGTCAGGAATAACAAGCATTCCTGATTCTTTATTCACCGCCAAAAAATCATCATCTTCAAATATTTTTATTATATTTTCCATAAATACATAATATCACACAGCAAGTTTCAAAGCAACAACCGTAAGAATTAAAGTGGTTTATTTATTTATTTATTTATTTGTTTATTTATTTATTTATTTGTTTGTTTGTTTGTTTGTTTGTTTGTTTGTTTGTTGTTGTTGTTGTTGTTGTTGTTGTTGCTATTAAACAAACGCCCTATTATGCCCTTGTGAGGCGCAAGCCGAACAAACATTAAATATATGTTGCCGCCAGCAACATAACCCTGCATATCAGGGCGCTGCTGGGCCATATAATAAAAAAACCCCGATAGGATTTCTCCTATCGGGGTTTCATTTTAAGCCCAGCAGCGCCCTACTTTTGCAAACACTTGCGCGCTTACTATCATTGGCGAAGAAGAGCTTAACTGCCGTGTTCGGAATGGGAACGGGTGTTTCCTCTTCTCTATGGCCACTGGACAACTCTAGAAAACTTTTAATTTTTACAGTTTACTGGTTTGAATTTCAACCGTAAACCATATATAGATTCAGAGACGCTAGTACTCACATTTTCAAGTTGGTATTACATTTTGACATCTTTGTTTCTTTAAAACTGAGCGTTGCGTAATCTCACTTATTAGTTCCGGAATGGATTGTTACATCCATCCCGTTTATATTAAGTGGTCAAGCCTCACGAGTTATTAGTAATGGTAAGCTGAAACGGTTGCCCGTCTTACACATCCATCCTATCAACCTTGTAGTCTACAAGGACTCTTTAGGTGGGTTGACCCCACGAGATATCTAATCTTAGGGTAGGTTTCATACTTAGATGCTTTCAGTATTTATCCTGTCCAGACATAGCTACCCAACGATGCTCCTGGCGGAACAATTGGATCACCAGAGGTCTGTCCGTTCCGGTCCTCTCGTACTAGGAACAGCTCCCTTCAAATA
>CAILUR010000089.1 GCA_903837445.1 uncultured bacterium
AGTGGCACAACATAGAAAAGTAGTAGAAAAATATCCCCAAACGATACCTGCGGCATATGCCTCATACGCTTTGGCTTTGAATACTTATAATGCGGGAGACCCCCGAGAAGCCCTCAATGGCTTACGGGAGATATGCGCTCTATATAATATAGAAGAACTTTCTCGCGCTTCGTATTTTATGCAGGGAAAAATATATGCCGAACTGGGAGAGTTTGCCAGAGCAGTAGAAATATATGAAAAGATGGAAGGGCTTTATAAACCCGATGCCCAGCTTTTAAAATTTTTAAAAGGGTGGAACCTATATCATTCAGCTGAGTATCAAAAAGCTATTTTGATTTTTGAAGAGCTCATTAATGATGTTTCCACAGCTGAAAAAATTAAAGCACAAAGCACCCTTAAAATAGGGGACTGTTATTTTGAACAGAAGGACTTTGAAAAAGCAAATGAGTACTACGATGCCGTGATAAAAAATTATCCCGCACTCTCGGATATGACCTTTGAAGCGGCTTATGGAAAGGGCTGGATAGCTTACAGTAAAAATTCTTTTGATGAGGCGCTGACAGCTTTTGGAGAGGCCAAGGACTCAGCCTATGACAAAGCTTCTCGCTTGCGCGCTGTGTTTATGACGGCTAATACACTTTATGCGAGTTACAAGTTCAATGCTGCCTTGGCCTTGTATGGGTCTGTTATGAATGATAAAAATGCCCCCAAAAATATAAAAGATGATTCGTATTTTTATGCCGCTTGGTGTCATTATAGGAGTGAAGATTTTGATGGCGCGGTAAAACTTTGGAGACAGTTTAAAAGTATGACCGTGGATACTGTAAGGCGCGCAGAAGCTCAGTATAGGATAGGGTGGGCGTTTTTCAGGCGAGATGAATATGATAAAGCGGTGGAAGAATTCAAAGACATTACAGCGAATTATCGCAGCACACATTATTATCAGGAAGCCATTTTAAAAATAGGCGATTGTTATTATAATAAAAACGATTACGCGCGCGCAATAACGAGTTATAACGAGCTTGTGGAAAAGTTTCCGGAGCATTATCGCGTGCCTGAGGCGTTGTATGGGATACAGTGGGCATACTATCAAATGAATGAACCAGAAAAAGCTGTGGAAGTGTCAAAGCAGTTTGTGGATCAATATCCGGGTAGTGATTTTACCCCAGAGATACAATACAGGATAGCGGAGCATTACTATAATATTAAAAAATATGAGACTGCGATAGAAGGGTTTGATAATTTCTTGCAGAAAAATCCTAAACAAGAACTTTCGGACAATGCTTATTACTGGCTGGGAATGTCATATTTTGCAGTAGAAAAATATAATGAAGCGGTGGCGGCATTTAAAAATCTTATGGAAAAATTTCCGCGGACCCCTTTTTATGACAGGGCAGTATTTAAGGCGGGCAATGCGGCGTTTAAGCTCCACGATTATAATGGCGCTATTACTTTTTATAGAATGCTTTATGATAAAGGCGCAACCTCGGAATTTGGCGATGATGCGAGTTTTAATATAGGCATGTCGTATAAACGGTTGGATAATTATGAAGAAGCGAAAATTTGGTATAAAAATCTTGTAGAAAATTATCCAAATTCAGAACTTTCTGGCAGGGGGATGCTAAATCTCGCATATCTTTATCAAGATGAAAAAAATTATGATGCCGCTATAATAGCGTTTACAAAGATCGCTGCCGCAGGGAAAGAAAAAGCAGCTGAGGCACAGTTTTGGATTGCTGATTGTTACAACGCAAAACATATGACAGCCACAGCGGTGGAAGAGTATGAAAAAGTGTATAAAAAATATCCAAAGGAAGAAATGTGGGCAGTGACAGCGCTGAATGAGGCTGGAAAAATAATGGAAAAACAAGGCGACTTAAAAAAAGCCATAGCGCTTTATGAGGATATTTTAAAAGCCACCACTAATAAAAAATGGACAGAACCTGTAAAAAATAGAATAGTACTTTTGGAAGAACAATATAATTTGACAAAACCTACAGTGGAAAAATCGGTAGTAGAAAAACCTGCCACAAAAACAGTTCCAAAAAAACATAAAAGTGCTATAAAAAAGGCGATAAAATGAAAAAACTAATGTTTGTGTTGTTGGCCTTGACTCTGACTGGAGTGCTTTTTGCGCAGACAGATAAAGACGGAATAACAGATATCCCCGAAAAAAATGTTTATGAAAAAGGCGGGTATCCTGCAAGTGATGCGTCTGGAGATACGCTGGCGGTAAAAAAAGGCGAGGGCTTTGATTTGGATATTCCTAAGATAATGATAACTGGAGAAATAGATACAAAAATAATGTTGCACAGAGAAACAGGAATGCTGGAAGACATAGCGGATATCAAAGATGTGCTTTATGAAAAAGACAAGGTCTATATGCCGGATAATTCCTTAAAAGATGAAGAAGTAAGTCCGCAAAAAGATGAAATGAAACCTGAACGCGATTTTATTGGACGCATAAAAATAGCCACAGGGGCATATAACAATATGCTGGTGGATGCGGCAATGGGAAAAGCTTTTGATAAAAGTAACAGCGTGGTCTTGAGACTTTTCCACGACAGCAGGGATAATGACAAAGTAAATATGCAAAGTAATTCCAACAATCTCAACAGCGGGTATTTATTTTATGGCACAGCACTTGAAAATATAAAAGCAGGGATAACCCTCAAAGGGGATTTGAACAGGTATGAAAATCCCTTTCCAACAAATATTTTTAAAAACAGTTATGATTTTTCAAAAGCGGGGGCGGCAGCGGAAATATCCACAGAACTTTTTGACACTACTGTGGATGTTGATTTTAGTTATGACTACGCGGCAGTGACTTCGGGAGATTATAAAACTTATACGGATAAAGAAAGCAGATTTACAAATAAGTATCTGCTTGAGCGCGATTTTGGACAGGACTCAGAAAAAATAAAAGCCGTTATGGCAGTTTCCTATCGAGTGGGGGATTCTTTTAATAATGGGATAAATAATAAAAATACTTATTATATAGATATGTTTTTAAAAGGCATAATGCATTTGGAACCTGTAATCCTGCAGGCGGGATTGAGATGGCAGGATCATACTTTTATAAAAAATTATTATCGTGTGAGCCCGTATTTAGCTTTAAATTACGATGTGCTTCCACAGCTTTCCGTGTATGCGGAGTTTAAACCGGAAATGCGTGAGCAGGACACGGATAGTTTAAGACTTTTGGCAATGCCTTTTATGCGAGTAAATCCGGAACTCAAAATGCCCTCGGAAAATGTAAATATCAAAGTGGGCGCAACTTTGAATATATTGTGGTTTTTTGTAGAAACTTATTACAGATTTTGTAGCGTTTCGGACTATGCTTTTTATGATGAGACAGCGAATACCAGAACCTTTGGACTTGTCAACGCAGACTTAGATTATAGTGAGATGAGTGTGGCTGTGCAGATTTTAAAATTAAACGAGTTTTCGTTTGGCACTGAGTACAAATATACTTTGCCTTCAAAAAAAGATATTTGTAACTATATGCCAGAGCATTCTTATAAAGCAAAAGTAAGTTTTGATAAAGATGAATGGAGCTTTAAAGCCTCGCTCACAGGAAATACTGCACAACTGGGCAAGACAAGTGGCCTGCGCATTTTACCGGCGGTTGCACTTTTGGACATAACCGCTTCGAAAAAAGTCAGTGATTTTATCACGCTTTTTGTCTACGCAAATAACCTTTTAAATAACACTCATTATGTGTTATATTACTACAAACAAACAGGAATAAATGTCGGAATGGGCATAACGCTGAATTTCTGATCTTTCCAAAAAGCTTTATTTAGGCGAGGCAATTCGCTTAAAAAATCAGATTTAAAAAAATATCAGGAGGAAAATACATGTTTGGAGATATGAATTTTTGGCAGTTAATGATGAAAGGCGGCATAGTCACAGTGCTGCTTATTGCTTTATCCGTAATCTCGTGGTGGATAATAATAGACAGGCTGATACGGTTTACTAAAATTAAAAATAATACAAAAGAATTTATGGAGAAATTAAAAAACCTTATCGTGAAAGATGATGAAGTCGGCGCTATGACGCTATGCGAAACTACCCCAGGCCCAGTAAGCGAAGTGGTGCGGGAGGGTTTGCGGCACAGGAAAAAAGACAAGGCAAAGATAGAGTCAGCTATGCAGAGAGCCCTGAACTCCGAGAGCGAACGCATGCAGTTCTCTTTAGGTATTTTAGGATCCATAGGAAATGTAGCACCTTTTGTTGGTCTTTTCGGCACAGTGTTGGGAATTATGAGAGCGTTTAAAGATATCGCTATGGCTTCCGGTGCAGGACCTAGCGTGGTCGCCAATGGAATAGCAGAGGCGCTTGTCACCACAGCTTTTGGACTTGTCGTGGCTGTCCCTGCGGTCATCGCATACAATTATTTTATGAGATTTGTGGATAGTGTGGAAACAGAGGCAGTGAACGCATCTTCGGAACTGATTGATATTTTGGACGAGGTAAAATAAATGATACAAAAAAGGAAAAGGGGAAAAATCATAAATGAAATTAACATAACACCCTTAACCGATCTTATGATGGTGCTACTGGTAATTTTTATGGTCACTACACCTATGATTCTTCAGGGTGGCATCAGAATAAGTCTGCCACAGGCAAAGGCAGTCACAGATGAAACTCTGCAGAAAACAATTATTGTGGGAGTGTCGTCTTCAGGCAGGACATATCTGAACTCCACTGAAGTGGCGGATCCTGAAATGCTGTCACAGAAACTTAAAAATATGCTGGCGGCATCCTCGGAAAAAACAGTAATTATAGAAGGCGATAAAGCGGCGTTTCATGGCAGGATAGTGGAAGTAATGAGTATTGCCAAAGCCGCAGGTGCGGAAAAACTTTCCATTTCCACCGTACCTTTTGACGAAAAAAAAGATAAATAATTATGACTCGCGACAGGACGGATTATATTTCACTCACCCTGTCGGTAATCATACATTTATTGATAATAATTATTATGTCGGTTATACTTGTAAAACCTATTCCCAGACAAGTAGCGCTTTTAACAGATGTCACTTTGGTGGGACCACAGGACTATAAGGGAAATCCAGGAGAGGCCACGGGACAGGTAGGGCTTGAAGAAAAACAGCCACAAATACCGCAACCAGTGGAAAAAAAGAAAAATATAAAGACAGCAAAAGTTACGGCAAAAAAAGAAAAAGCAGCGCCTGATAAAAAACAGCTGTTAAAAAATATTGAAAAGCAAAAAGCAGGGCTGGATATGGGACTCTCCAGAGAAAACTTAAGAGAAGTCTCGCGGCAAGAAGAAGGGTTTACGGACACGACAGAAGAACAGACCTCTGGAGATGAAGGCATAACTGACGGAGATGTGGTAGCAGGCGGTGGGCCAGCTATTTCAGGTGGACTCTCGTCTCGCAGATATAAATCAATAGATTGGAAATTCCCTGCAAAACTGCCAGAAGAGACAGAACTGGCAGTAGAAATAACGGTACAGGCTAATGGCGTGATTAAAAGTGTGAAGTTATTGCGGACTTCAGGCTATCCAGAACTTGACCGGTCGGCCTTGGCACAGGCGAGAAAATTACAGTTTGACCCCTTGCCAGCAGATGCGGCAAGTGAGGAAACTACAGGAGTTTTGTTATTCAAATTTGGAGCGAGGAGATAAAGTGGCACCTAAAAAAATGAAAGCAGTAGGAAATTTTAAAAAAGTAAATAAGCAGGTAAAAGTCAAAAATGAAATGCTCGAAAAAATAGTAAATTATCTTAACGATAAAAAAGGCGAAGATATAAGAATTTTTAATGTAAAAGAAAACAACGGCTTGTGGGATTATTTTGTGGTCTGTACTGGAACTTCCACTACGCATGTAAAAGCGTTGAGAGATTTTGTATCAAAGGAAATGAAACAACTGGGCTATTCCATTCTCTACAAGGACTCAGGGTTGGATTCAAGCTGGGTAGTGGTAGATATGGAAGAAGTGTTGGTACATATTTTTGACAAAGACACCAGAGAGTATTACTCGCTTGAAAGGTTGTGGGGAGATGTGGAAGAAAATGCAGGCGCTTATATAAAATAATGTCTGATAGAAAAACAGGAGGCCTTAAATGTCAAATATAAAATTTAAAGAGACCTTAAATAAACGCATAGTGGAAATGATGAAAGAGTTTTGTGACGATAAAGATATAAAGATAAACGATTTTTTGGAACAGGCCATAGTGGAAAAAATAGAAGTAGAGCAGATAAAAGATGAACTATTTTTTCAGACCGACACAGCTCAGGGCATAAATGATTTTGGCGGCTGGGAAATAAAAAAAGATAAAATAAACTAAAAAATAGCTTTAATGAAACCCTCTTCAACTTTTATAAAAATTAAGAAATTATATAGAAAAGGCATATATGAAAAAATTAGCTTTCAGTAACCTCCACGCTTTTGACTCCAAATATAGTAATTTAATACTTGCTGGGGTGGATGAGGCAGGGCGTGGACCTTGGGCAGGGCCAGTAGTAGCAGCGGCAGTAATCCTTGATAAAAATAAAATTCTCACTCTCACGCAGATAAACGATTCTAAAATAATCCCCGAAGACAAACGCGAAAAACTCTATGATATAGTCATAGCAGCAAGTTTAGCGTATGTGATAATTGAAAAATCCAACGAAGAAATAGATAGCTCGGATATTTTAAAAGCCACGCTGGTGGCAATGAAACAGGCAGTAGAACAACTTGGCATAAGACCGGATATCGCTATAATTGACGGCAATAAAGTGCCAGTTTTAGAAAAGTGTAAAGCGGAGTTTGTAATAGATGGAGATGCCAGGTCGTTATCTATAGCTGCGGCTTCTATATTGGCGAAAGTTCATAGAGACAGAGTAATGAGAGAGTTTGACACTCAGTACCCGCAATACGGTTTCAAAAGACACAAAGGGTATGGCACAGCGGAACATATGAAAGCCTTGGAAATTCACGGCATTTGCGCGATACATAGGAAGAGTTACAAACCTGTAAAAAAACATATAAAGTAGGTTTTGATAAAAGTAAAATTATGAGAAAAATATATTTATTATGAAGTGTTATTAAGGGGGGAGTATGGATAAAAAGACTGATGCAAATAAGCGTAAGACTGGAAATTATTATGAGAGCAAGGTAGTAGAGTATCTAAAAGAAAAGGGGCTTGAAATTGTGGAGCAAAACTATTATACGGATATTGGGGAAATAGATATAATTGTCAAAGAAAAAGACAATCCCACGCTTATTTTTGTGGAAGTGAAATCTAAAGAAAAGTCCACAGGGTTATCAGCTTTTGAAGCAGTGGATAGAAGAAAACAAAAGACCATTATCCGAC
>CAILUR010000090.1 GCA_903837445.1 uncultured bacterium
CACATTAGTCGTATTCGCATCTGCCCCATCCCCTATTACTTGGACTTTTACTACTTTGTTTTTTTTCATTTCTTTTGACAGTCCCAAAGGAATTGATAATATCATTTTAATTTTGTTTACCCTTATGGCTTCCACACATTTTTCCATACTATCCTCAGCGGGTTTATAAATTTCAAAATATCCTGAGGCAGCGAATTTATTTATTAGTTCCCTACTCATAGAGGATTTATCTCTATCCACCACTCCCAAATCTATTTTTTTTATATCAAAAGTCACGGCATAACTATAAAGCACGAGCATTACCACTGGAGCGAGTAACACTATCCCCAACGACCTGGCATCTCTTATAATATGTATAAATTCTTTTTTTAATACAGGAATGACCCTTTTTATATTTAGGCTGCCCTTGTCAGTTTTCATGCGCCTCCTGTTCCTTGCTATCTTTTTCATATTTTTTTACAATGTTTACAAACACATCTTCCATTGTAGGATCCACATATTCAGGTAAATGGGTGCTTATCCCGTTTGTTTTCAAAAGGGCTTCTATTTTTTGTATTGAAAAGTCTTTATCCTCTGGCTGAATTATATGTAAGAGGGCTCCGTGCATTGAAACTTCTCCTGTCTCATTTTTTCTTGCCGCAAGAATTTTATAGGCCTCCACCGGAGTATCCGTTTCAATTTCTATTATCTGTTTTTTAAAGACCGAATTTTTTATATCGCGAATAGACCCTTGTTTAATTATTTTTCCCGAATGCATAAGCGCCACCCTGTGGCAATGTTCCACTTCATCCATATAGTGTGTGGTCACAAAGACAGTAGTGCCATTTCCAGCAAGTTCGGCTATTATTTCCCAAAATCTGCGCCGTAAAAGCGGATCTACTCCTGCTGTAGGTTCATCCAGAAAAAGCACTTCGGGTTTATGTGAAATAGCACACGCCAATGCCACTCTCTGCTTTAACCCTCCTGGCAAATCTTCCACCAATCTGTTTTCATAACCAGTGAGTTCTATTTGTTTTATGACTTCTGCGGTTCTTTCTTTTATGACATTATTTTCGAGCCCGTATATTCCAGAATAAAAATTTATGTTTTCCATAACTGTGAGTTGACTATACAAAGAAAATTTTTGCGACATATAGCCTATGCGTTTTTTTATCTCTTCTGGTTGGGTTTTTATACTAAACCCTGCCACGGTTGCCTCTCCAGAAGTGGGTGTAAGCAGACCGCAGAGCATACGAATAGTCGTGGTTTTACCAGCCCCATTTGCCCCTAAGAATCCATAAATTTCACCTTTTTCCACTTCAAAAGACACCGCATTAACGGCAATAAAAGTGCCGAAGTGTTTTTCTAATGCTGTAGCTTTTACTGCTATCACTGGGCTCTCCTTATAAGGGTTCTTATTTTCATATCCCTCTCACCCTATCTTCTGCACAAATACATCTTCCACGCTTGGCGATATTTTTCTTATTCTGGCCAGTCCTGTCAGTTTTTTTTCAAGGGCAATAAGACAATCCGCATCTTCAAGTACCATATGGTATCTCTCCCCCAATTGTTGCTTATCTTTTATTCCGCAAGCTTCACTTATAATTTTTTCCACAGCCACTTCATTCCCTTGGGGAAATATTTCTATGGCCACCCCTTTAAAGGCCTTCTTCATATTTTTAGGCGTATCACAAGAAATTATTTTTCCTTCAAACATAAGGCCTATCCGCGCACACTGTTCCGCCTCATCCATATAAGGTGTGCTGACCACTATGGTCACGCCTTCAGAATGAATCTGCTGAAGGATTTCCCAAAACTCCCTGCGTGAGACAGGGTCCACTCCAGTAGTGGGTTCATCCAGAAAGAGAATCTGTGGCCTGTGAATCAGTGTGCAAATGAGTGCAAGTTTTTGTTTCATTCCACCAGAAAGTTTTCCCGCCTGTCTGTTTTTAAAAGGTGCGAGTCTAGTCATTTCTAAAAGAGGAGCAAGTCTTTCGGCAAGGGTTTTTTTATCAATACCAAAAATCTCTGCAAAAAAAGTTATGTTCTCCTCCACTGTCAGATCATTATAAAGACTGAACCGCTGACACATATAGCCGATATGTTCTTTCACTCCCTCAGCCTCTTCTGGAAGTGTCCTTCCAAGCACCATTACCTTTCCACTTGTAGGCAACATAATTCCCGCAAGGACTCGCAGAGTGGTGGTCTTTCCCGCACCATCAGGTCCAATAAGTCCAAAGATTTCCCCGCGTTCCACAGAAAAATCAAGTCCACTGACAGCAGTGACTTCTTTAAACTTTTTTACAAGCTGTTGTACGAAAATAACTTTTTCAGACATAAGACCTCGAAGAAATTCCAAGTTCAAAGTCCAGGTTCCAAGTTCCAGGTTCCAAGATTTAATCCTGGAACTTGAACCTTGAAACCTAAACCTTGTAATTTGGAACTTGTATTTTTTTATCCTAGAACTTGGAACCTGTCTTTTTATCTTGAAACTTGCCCTTTTATCCTGGAACTTGGAACCTGGAACCTGGAACCTGGAACTTGTCTTTTTATCTTGGAACCTGTCTTTTTATCTTGAAACTTGCCCTTTTATCCTGGAACTTGGAACCTGGAACCTGGAACTATGTTTATCTAATCTCCACATCCGCTGGAATTCCTGGTTTCAATATCATTTCCGGATTTGGGACTGTAATTTCCACAGCAAAAACTTCTTTTACTCTTTCATCTTTTGTCTGTACATTTTTTGGGGTAAACTCAGCTTCCCCTGCTATAAATGTAATTTTACCTGTGAACGATTTTTTTTCAAAAGAATCTATTTTCACTTTTGCTTCCTGCCCGTATTTTATTTTACCTATATCTTTGAGAGGCAGATATATAGTCACTTTCGCAGTGGTAATATCGCCTAAAGTATATAGTGGCGTATTTGGCGACACCAGTTCGCCTTCTTCCACATGTTTTTGAAGGATAAGCCCACTCCACGGGGCCTTTACTTTTGCCTCATCATACATGACTTGCGCCTGAGTGTATTGTGACTGGGCAGAGACTAAATTTGTTCTGGCATTATCAAAACCTTGCTGAGAAATAGCGTGTGATTCAAAAAGATTTTTATTTCTCTTATATAAATCCTGTGCCTGTTTAAAGACCCCTGCGGCAGCCTCTTTCTGCGCTGCCACTACCGAGTCATCCAGTTCAGCCAACACTTGCCCTTGAATTACATTTTCACCTTGTTCGGCCAAAATTTTCATTACTCGGCTAGAAATACGCGAAGCAATATCCACTTCTTTTATTTCCACAGTTCCTGAAGCAAGTATCATTTTTCCGTTTCCGCTACACCCTGCCAATCCCAAACTCACTACTACCATCAACACCACAAATATTTTTTTCATAAAACCTCCATATTATTTTTTAAGCACTCCGTTTTTCATTACTTCCAGAGTTACCAATTTTCTTTCTTTTACAAAAGTATTCAGTACCACACCACTTATTCCAAAAAGTTTTGCCTTATCCCCCAACACTTCCCGCGCAAAATACACAGGGACGACCTGCACTATTAGGCTAATCAAAAGATGGAAGATATTCATTTTTCGTATTTTTCCTTCTTTCATTTTTTTCTTAAAATATAAGTATATTTTTCCATTTATGGGATTCATAGGAATGCGAAGTAGATTTTCTTTAAATAACACCGCGAGCTTATCTCCGCCTCTTATCACTTCATACATGATAAGTTTTAAGTACTGTGAATGTGTTTGGAATATTTCCGCATACGCATCAATAATCATTTCCATCATTTCCACTGGGTCATCAGGCTCATTAGTCAAGGCACCAAGTTTGGTCATAATGACTTCAAAAATTGTCTTTAGGGCTTCTTCGTATATTTTTTCCTTGCTGGAGAAATAATAGTGCAGTAATGCCTTATTTACCTTTGCCCTATCCGCAATTTTTTGCGTCCGCGCCCCATAATACCCATATGCCACAAACTCTTCTATGGCGGCGTGCAAAATTTTATCTTTAGTCCCACCATCTTTTTCTTTTTTCAAAGTTTTTCCCATACTCACCAGCCTTGTTTTACAAAGTTTTCAGTTAACTATATAGTTTAACCATTTGGTTAAATTATACAAAATACAAAACCCTTTGTCAAGTCGATTTGATTTTATACAGGTTATTACCTTTACTGCTATTTTTGAATCCCTGTGGGTCTCATTTTAAAAATACCCACCCTACTCGTGTTCTTTAAAAAACTTTTCCACTTCTTTAAGTTCGTGTGTCACATTAGTCTCAGGAAGAGCTTTAAGAAAATCTCTGCCGTAGGCCTTTGTCAGAATTCTTTTGTCCAGTATTAAGACCGCGCCAGTGTCTTCTTTTGACCTTATCAGGCGACCGAAGCCCTGTTTTAGCATAAAAATAGCTCTTGGAAGCGAGTATTCCATAAAATGATTCCCCCCTGCTTCCGTAGTGAACGCCTGTATTGCTTTTTGTATTGGGTGCTCAGGCATTTCAAACGGCAAGCGCGTTATCACTACGCATTTTAAAATTTTTCCCTTTATATCTATCCCCTGCCAAAAAGTATTCGTGGCAAAAAGTACTGCTGGTTTTTTTTTAAATTTTTCTATAAGTTCAGTGTGCGAGGCCTCACCCTGTATCATAAACGGCATGTTAAATTTTTTCTTGAGTTTTTTAAAACAGGACTTCATAAGTTCACGACTCGTAAATAAAATAAGCGTACTCCCGCCTGTAATACTTATAATTTCTTCTAAGCGTTCCGTAAGTGCCTCTGGATACTCTGCTAAGTTTGGCTCTGGCAAATGCTTTTCTATATACAAAACACTCTGTTTCATAAAATCAAAAGGAGATTTCAGGGCGCGTTCTTTATGTCCCTCTATCCCAAGCTGTTTTGTTATATAAGAAAAATCCTCTCCAGCAGCGAGAGTAGCAGAAGTGAACATAACACTGTCATAACCATCCAGCACCTTGCTCTTAAAAATTTCAGCTATTGAAAATGGAGTTACAAAAAAACAAAAGTTTTCTTTTTTTTCAAGTTCCACCCAATAAAAGACCTTGTCTTTATCTTTATTCACCCAATCCGACATAACCTGTGCCGTATATTTTACCCTGCCTAGCAAGAGCTCAAAATATTTTCTCAAATCATCTTCATCGTGTTTTGTCTCAGCAAGAGCTTCTGCCACATACCGCATAACTGTTTTTAAGTCTTCGGTTATGTCAATTTTATATGGAATATGAAAATCAATAAGCGCCGCATTGGTTTCGTATAGTTTTATACGCCTATCGTTATATATTTCAGCGGTGAAGGTTTCAAAGTTTTTTTTCGCTCTTATTATTTCATTACGCATTTGATGGTGTTCCTTGCGTTTCAAATCCTCGCTTTTTTCAACAAACTCTTCCAAATCAGAAAGCAGAGCGTAGTAGCCTTTGCTTGTCACTTTGTCGCTTAACATTTCACGCGCCGTATCCTCCACTCTATGCCCCTCATCAAACATAACAAACTCGGCAGCTGGCAAAATACGATTATTTGTAAGCAAATTGCTAAAAAACAAATGATGATTGATAACAATGATATGACACTTTTGAAGTCTTTTTAACATTTTATAATAATGACATTTATTAAAATACATACATTGTTCGCCACCACAGGTATCCGATTGCCGGTTTATGTCACGCCAAATATCATCAGGAATGGTAAGCCCAGCATTTTCACGCACTCCGTCTCCGTGTTTTAGAAACTCAAGCAGGTCTCTAAAATTTTCCTCCTCGTGGAAGAGCCCAGAAAACCCCTTGTATTCCTGATTCCGTTTCACGCAAAGATAATTTTCCTGCCCGTAGGCCACTTCAAATTTCAACTCTGGAAAAATCTTTTTAACTGTAGGCAGGTCTTTTTTATACAACTGCTGTTGAAGGGCTTTGGTATAAGTGGACACAAAGACATGTACTTTATGTTTTATGGCATACTCTGCCAATGGAATCAAATACGCATAGGTCTTTCCTATACCTGTCCCGGCCTCTATTATGAGATGGCATTTTTTTCCATTTATTGTATGTTTTATGAGTTCAGCCATTTCCAGCTGTTGCTCGCGCTCTTCATAACCTGTGATTTGCTCAGGCAGGTCGTTAAGAAAATACTTTTTCATTGTGAGTCCTTTGGCTTTCGGGTTGAACTTCTGATGATTTGTTTTGGACTTTTAAATCAGTTTCTTGTTTACCAATCCTTTTCAGTACTGCCCTGTTTTTTCGGCTGTTGAAAATTTCCATTCATTCGGTTCAACATATACTGCCGCACTTCTTCAGGACTCATATTAAATAAATCCGGCATTCCAAACGCATCTGTTTTTTGTTTAGACATTTGCTGCTTTCCAAAATATTTTTTATACTGTTGTTCGCCTTTTTTCATATTGTTGAGCATAGCCTGCATTTCGTCTTCGCTCATACCAGGATTAGGCCTTTGTTGTGCAGTGTTTTCGGACTGTGTTCCCTGCTGTCCTTGTTGTCCTTGCTGATTCTGTTTTTCTTTTTCTTTGCCCTGTGCTTTATTTTTGTCATTTTGTGACTTCTCATTTTTTCCTTGCCCATCTTTGCCTTCCTGTTTTTTACTTTGTTCTTGTTTATTATCCTGTTTGTTCTCTTGGGGCTTGGTTTTTTGGGTTTTAAGTTTTTCTTTGGCAAGTTCCATATTATACTTGGTATCCTCATCCTTAGGATTGAGGGTCAAGGCCTGATTGTACATATCCAGAGCCTTCTGATAGTCCTCGCCTTGGAAATAAGCATTTCCGGCATTATAAAAACCCTCATACTTATTTTTCTTTTTTTCGGTAAACTTTGTATATTCTCCAAGCGCTCCAGAATAGTCGCCATTAAGATAAAGTTCATTTCCTTTTTTAAAATTATTATATGAAAAGGCAAACCCAGGAACAACTATGAGCATAATTAAAACAAAAAATAATTTTTTCATATTATAAAACCTCAAAAAAATATTTAAACTTTCGCTTAAATTGTATTAGGTAAAGAACAAGTTGTCAATAAGAATGGGGGAGTAATTTATAGTGCCAGTTTACTTTCTCACTTGAAAAATTTTTTACCTTTTGCCCTCAAATGCTTTTCTTACTTCTTCCACAATTTTTGCTCTTTCGGCTTGCGTTCTATCTGAACTATAATGTATCGCCACCGCGAGTTTTCCTAAACCGTGCGCGGCTTTTGTCCACTTTACGAGATTGTCCGGACTTTCCATTATTGTTCTAGATTTTTCCGCCTCACCTACATCTATGAGATAAAATTTTGCCTGTGCCACGGGCTCTGTTGCCAGCACCGCAAAGACTCCAGGTTTATCAAATATCTGTCTGGTGGACTGATAAGGGCCTTCAAAATCATATTTCCCAAGTTTTATTGCCATTTTATCTCCAATTTTTATTTGACAAATTATACAACAATAGCAAAAATAACACAAGGGACAGGGCTTCCCCTTGTGAAAAAAACTCTTTTACTGATAGGTATTTCTGCACACCTATCATAGTTATAATTTTACGGTTAATACCGTCAGCATTACTCAACTGTTATTGACAAAACCCCTTCTTTACTGATAAAATGTTTCAAAACTTTATATCTTATGGAGGCAAGCGTGAAGACTTCAAATTTAAAATTATTTACTGCACTGATAATAAGTCTGGTTATGCTTTTGGCAGGCTGTGGCAATAAGAGTGCAGCTGCGCAGAAACCAGATGGCAACATAACAAGTTTTGAAAATCTACAATCAGAATCCCAGATAGGCGACTTTAATTGGGAAACTCTCGGTTATGTCACTCTTGAACAGTTCAACAAATACGGTACCAACGGCAAATTTTCCTGCAAAGCGACTTTTTCTATTCCTGTCGATTTCATGTCCACCACAGAGGCCGCCAGAACTTCCAGCTGGATAACCGCCATGACCATAAACCTCAATACTTTAACCCCTCTCAAAGTCACTGACTGGTCTGTGTTTAAAAAATTCGGACTGGATGTTTACACCCCAGATACTCTAGCCAGAAACATTTATATCAAGTTCAATGATGTTAACGGAAAAGAATTTATATCTCTCCAACCATTAAAAGCCGGTAAAACCAAACTGGAAGTACTTATAGAAGATGTAAAAAATTCAAGAATAGATATAAAAAATATTACTTCCCTTTCTTTATATTTGAACACAAAAAATGAACCTAAAGATGTCATATTATATATAGACAATGTAAGGTTAATACCGTAATTATTTCTTTACCTAAGCGGGGTTATTCTTGAAAACACTTTTTAATTTATTACGGGTAAAACAATGGTCCAAAAATCTTCTCATTTTTGCCGCACTTATTTTTACAGGCAATGTTTTCAATCCTCCTTTACTTTTAAAAACCTTTTTAGGTTTTCTTCTGTTTTGTACCACCGCCAGTGGACTTTATATTTTAAACGATTTGCGCGACCGCAATGAAGACAAACTTCATCCAGATAAGAAATCTCGCCCCATTGCTTCCGGAAAAATAAATAGTGTTGTAGCTATGCTTATCAGCGGCCTTCTGCTTATTTCCTCTTTACCCTTGTCACTACTGTTGGGAATGAACTTTTTTACTATTCTTGCCATTTATGCTGTCATGACTATGCTCTATACCTTAAAACTCAAACATGTAGTTATTTTGGATGTCTTTGTCTTGTCCTCTGGGTTTGTCCTTAGGGCAGCTTCTGGCGCATACATAATTAATGCGCCTATCTCACCCTGGTTTCTTATCTGCACCACTTTAGGTGCGCTTTTTTTGGCGTTGGCAAAACGCCGTTACGAAATGGTTTCAATCGAAAATGCTTCTAAACACAGAAAAATACTTTTAGAATATTCCGTGCCTCTCTTGGACGAAATGATATCGGTAGTGACTTCTTCTACGGTAGTGGCTTATTCGCTTTACGCTTTTACCTCTGAAACTGCTTCAAAACATCATTATCTTATGCTCACTATTCCTTTTGTCCTTTACGGGATTTTCCGTTACCTATATTTGATTCACAAAAAGAATATGGGTGGCAGTCCTGAAATGGTCCTCATAAAAGATAAACCTCTCTTAATAAATATTGTGCTTTACGCAGCAGCCTGTATTCTTATCGTCTATCTGCAAAAATAACACCTCTATGATAACCACTGTTACTCTAAATACCGCCATAGACATTGTCGCGCCTGTAGATTTTTTGGATACCGGAAAAGTCTCCCGCACAAAAGAAATTTCATCCTATCCAGGTGGCAAAGGTACAAATGTCGCACGCGCGTTTGCAGCACTTGGTGGAGCTGTCACTGCCACAGGGTTCACCGCAATAGCAGAACTTGAAGTTATGAATGATTTTCTTAATCACTTTGGCGTGACCCCCGCTCTCATTGGAGTCAAAGGCACGAATCGCATATGCCTACTTATTACAGAGACCGTGGGAAAAGACGAGACCATAATAAACAGCGAATCAAATCTTAAAATCAATAAAAAAGATATCGGCAGTTTCTTAAAAAAACTCAAAACTCTTTCAAACACTTCAAACATAACTGCTTTTTCAGGGTCTTTACCCGTCTCCCTACCACAGGACTTTTATCAGACCGCCATTGAAAAAATAATAAATACCTCCACCGTCTTACTGGATACTTCTTCAAAGTATTTAAAATATGGGATAAAGGCCTGCCCCCATATTCTTAAACAAAATATCACAGAACTCGAAAGTGCTTTTGAAGTAAAACTTTCCACAGATATAGAATTGAAAAAATTTGTGCGGTCTTTGGCGCGCCAATACAAAACAGGAATGATAATAGTGACTTTAAATGAAAAGGGCTCTTTGTTTTATGTGGATGGGGATTTTTTTTCTTACCCCGCCACAAAACCAGAAAAGTTTTTATCTCCAGTAGGCAGTGGGGATGCGTTTACAGCAGGACTGCTTTACGCTTTAGAACGGGGACACGACCCAATAGAAGCTGGCCGCTGGGCCGTGGCTTGTGCCACAGCAAACCTGGAACACTTAGGCTCCTGTTTTATTTCCAAAAGACAAGTCACTCGCTACTTACCACACATTAAACCTTTTTAATTTCATAATACGGTTCCACATGTATTAACACATTGACATCTTTATACATTTCCCTAAGCCGAGTTTCTATTTCTTTGGTAATATTATGCGACTGTTCCACTGTTTGATCTTTCTCCACCTTTATATGCATATCAATAAAAATGGTAGACCCACTTTGCCGGGTGCGCACTTTATGGTGGTCTTTAATGCTTGGAAATTCAGAAAGCAAGTTTTCTATCCTGATTATCTCGTTTTCATTTAACCCACCATCTATAGCCAGATGCATTAAAGAATTTGAAAGCCGTATAAAAATTCCTATGACCCACACCCCCACAAATATGGCGCCTACAGGGTCAATCCACCACCACTTGGTTATCTGTAAAAGCAACAGGGCACCGGCTATGCCGAAAGAAGTAATGACATCCGCGTGCAAATGTTCCCCATCCACTTCAATTCCCACAGAGCGCAATTCTTTTCCTTTTTTTATCAGATATGAAGACACAAACAAGTTTACAAAACCCGATACAAACATAATAATAATACCTATCCAGACATCCTTATGTTCTTGTGGATGTGCCAGTTTTTTTATTCCCTCATGAATTATGCCTATGCCTATAATAAGAATAAGAATATTCTCTACCCAACCAGTAATCATTTCAATCTTTCCGTGTCCGTAAGGATGTTCCTTATCCGGCGGTTTTAAAGAACCCTTAACGCCAAAATATGCTATTATGGAAGCCATTAAGTCATTTGCCGAATGCAAGGCCTCTGCTAAAATACTGACAAGGCCTGTCGTCAACCCGATAATTATTTTCATAATTACCAGCGCGGCATTTGATGCTATTGATAAAATTATCACTCTGCTTTTTTCTTTTTTTATTTTTTCATTTTCACTTTCAAAATTTTCCATATTCCACCTTTTTATTTCATTATTCTCTTACTTGTTTATTTTATTGCTTCGGAAAAATCATCTTCTGTATAAACTTTTATTCCTTCTCGTTTAAGCATTGCCGTAAGCACACCATCGCCAGTTCTTAAAGTTTTCGTAAAAGTCCCATCATATATGGTGCCACAGCCACAGGACCCGCTTCTGTTTTTTAGGATTGCCGTCTTTATATTCATTCTCAGTGCTGCTTTTGTAATAATTTTTGCGCCTTCTAAAAATTCAGCAGTCACATTTTTCCCATCTTTGTCCACTACTTTTGCAGTGCCGTCTATCACAGCATCCCCGTCCCCGCCCACAAGCTCTGCAGGCGGCCTTGGAATATTAAGCCCTCCCAAGGTTTCCGGACACATAGGAATAGCTTTTTTTTCGCCTACCAGTTTTTTCAATTCTTCAATCTTTTTATTTGTGCCATCATATCTGGTATTGACCCCTGCAAGACAAGCACTGACTATAAGCATATCCCAAACCTCAAGTTTTATTTTTTAATCGTTGTATTTATTGGTTATAGGCATTCTTCTGTCTCTACCAAAAGACTTAGGAGTTATTTTTACTCCCGGCGGGGCTTGTCTTCTTTTATATTCGTTTATGTCTATCATTTTTGTCACTTTGCGCAAGATTTCCTTATCATATTTCTCGGTAAGATCCCCATAGCTTCTATCTTTTTCTATATAATCTTCTATTATTCTATCCAGATACTCATACTCCGGTAGGCTGTCTGTATCTTTTTGATTTTCCCGCAGTTCCGCTGTAGGTGCTTTATTGATTATATTTTCTGGAATCAGATTTTTTCCTGCTCTTTTATTTATTCCTTTGACTATGTCATAGACAACTGTTTTTGGCACATCTTTAATCACTGCGAAGCCGCCTGCCATATCCCCGTAAAGTGTGGCATAGCCCGTACTCATTTCACTTTTATTGCCTGTGGTCAACGCCATCCAACCAAACTTATTGGAAAATGCCATAATAATATTTCCGCGGATTCTTGCCTGCAGATTTTCTTCAGCTGTGCCGCCTTCTTTTCCAGCGAAAAACGGTCCTAATATTTTAAGATATAGTTCAAAAATATCTTGTATCCCTATGTCTATAAGGACTATGCCCATATTGTCACACAGGGCCTTGGCATCAATATATGATTCTTGTGAAGAAAAATTTGTCGGCATAAATATCAGTTTAACATTTTCTTTTCCCAAAGCTTCTGCCGCCACTACCGCTACAAGTGCTGAATCAATTCCCCCACTCAAACCAATGACCACTTTTGAAAACCCATTTTTTCTCACATAGTCCCGCGTACCTATAACCAGGGCTTTATAAATTTCTTCTTCTGGCGTAAGCGCCGTCATTTCTTTGGGCATTATTTTTTTATTTTGCTTTATTGCTTTAGGTTTCAGTTTAGGTATGTTTTTTTGTTTTTTTACTATGCCTTGAGGAATATCCAGTAGCACAAGGGCTTCTTCAAACTGCCCACCTTCGGCAAGCAGTGTCCCATCTTTTCCCAACACCATAGAGTGCCCATCAAACACTAGCTCGTCTTGTCCGCCCACAAGATTAAGATAGATTATTCCCGCATTTA
>CAILUR010000091.1 GCA_903837445.1 uncultured bacterium
AGATTTGAATGCGACTCAATAAAATCCAGGAATGATAACCAAATCCACGAATATAATTTTTCATGTTATGAATGTTTGGAGAAAAATAGAATAAAGATTTAATTATTAGATTTCTTGATATTACACGAGGCACAAAGTATTTGATAATCTGCTACTGATTGGTGATATAAAACCCATTCTTTTTTAAACTCTTTATCTATATCTAAAAAAATTACATTAAATTTAATATTATCCTTTCCAAATATTTTGGGGATTTCTTTTTTTGTTATTTTTAAAAAATCGTCTTTTATTTTTGAAAATGGGATTGTTTTGTGATCTGTGTGGAATATTCCATATATAGTATTACAATAACAACATTTATTAATAGAAAAATGTTTATATAATTCTGTCTGTGATGATATTGATGACCTTAGTGCTGCGGTTAAATCATTTTGTTTAATATTTAAACATGCTTTATAACTCCAACTGCTCTCCATTCCTATGAGTATTTTTATCATTTTTCCCTCCTTCCTTACCCTTTATACACGGTTTTTTGTTATTTTCAGCCTTTAAAGGCCATTTTTCCTGTATCTCGTTTCATTTTGGAACACCTATTATTATCAAATTATGCTTGTCGTTGCTTTTGTTTCATTTTTATACAACCATTATACAGGTTTTATACGATTTTTCAACTCAATAATCATATATCCCAAAACCTTCCCCTAATTTAAGCAGAAATGAATACAAACAGCTACAAATCACATGAGAAGAATGATAAAAGAAGATATGCTGAGGGCACGCAAAACATTATTTATATCTTAGAACTTATTTTTCGTTGAAAGTTTTTTTGCTTTCTCCAAGTCCATTTCTATCGCCGCTATATCCCCTATATTTGAAAAAGCCAAAGCAAGCGTGTAAAGGTTTACTGCTTCGGCATAACGCCCCGTCGTTAGCATCGTTTTTGCACAAGACAATAAGGCCTTCGAATAAGTCATTCCAATTTCGCTGCTTGTTTTTTTCTGTTCTAAATATTCCCCAGCCACCCCTCTATACGAATATAAATAAAACGGAAGTGTCACTGCGTTTTCCCGCTCCCCACGCTCCCATAAAATTCCATTTTGTTTTTCATATCCTCTTGCCACCGCAAGCTTATTCAATTCTGGTTGCAAGGTGCCCAACAGGACTTCTCTATCTTTTAATTTTTCAAGAACTTCTTCAAAATTTTCTCCCTGTTTCGTCGGTGCCATTTTAGTACTTCCATATTTTTTATTAAATTCGGCAATCCCCCAATCAAAATATAAAAAGTTCAGAGCTACAATTTCCTGTGCTCCTTTATTGTCCAAAACATATTTCGCATAATACACAGGCATAAGTGCTGGTGCGCCTTCTCCCACATATATTGCTTTAGCTCCCTGCGTTTTTAAAATATTTTTCCCGTAATCATAGGCGGCAAAATTTCTTTGAGAAGAATTTTCCATATAAGAAAAAGCTCCCAAGATAAGCAAAAACACCACGCAAAAAACAGCAAACGCTATATTTTTAAGTTTTCCTGGAGTCGCAAAAAAACTTGTTACGCCAAAAGCTGCGAATGCCGCCACCGCCATTTGTGAGGGCAACAAAAATAACTTCATTATTTCAGGATTTTCTATTGGGTTCCTGTTCAGAAATACCACAGCAAAGGAATTGCATACGAAGATCCCTGCCAATATAGAAAACCACGGTTTATCTTTTTTATACATCATAAATCCGCCCGCAAGGGCGATTATCCAAAACGCTTCATAATTTGACACTACGATTTTAAAGTATTCCTTTGCCTGCCACAAAAGCAAATCAAAAGAAAACGGTAACACATCATACCCCTGTCTCAAAACTACCCAGACAAAGTTCTTCAAAGCTCCCGGCTGTCCAATATTTAAAATAGGCATAGCGCCGGTTCTTATCGACAAATATATATATGGAGTCAGCCCCAGCAAAAATAACAGACACATAATTGCCCCTGTTCCTTTTTTAATACTTTTCCTTTGAATAATAAAAGGGGCTATAAACACTGGAAAAAGAACCCCCATACTGGGCCAGTGATTTGATAAAGAAAGCCCATAAACAAATGCCAATAAATACATATATTTTATGCTGTTTTCTCTTATTATTTTTATTGCGAGAATGCCACAGCTTGCGGTAAATAACAAATTGAGCATATAGATTCCGCCCTTCGCATCAGTCGCCTGTGACCAAAAAAGCGAAGACACCCCAGCAAGCAATACGGCAAAAATCCCAGTATAAAAATTATCCCCTGTTTTTATACGCGCGCCCGATGCCAATACAAATATAAAAAAAAGTGTAAAGAACGCTAATACTACGGAAAGTGTGCTCGCGTGAAAAGCAGGTCCCCCCAGTCCAATAATGCAAGCGGTTTTTCCTAAAAGAGTAAATAAAGGGTAAGCAGGGGGATGTGAAATGCCAAGGGTATATGAAGCCAAAGCTGTTTCAGGAGAATCATTATTGTCAAAAGCAGAAGGCATAGTGGCGGCATAACTATACACAAAAAACAAAAGAAGTCCTGAGAGGATTAAATAATTTTTTTTACTACTTTCCATTTTTTCTCCACTGAGCAGGCGCCATCAAGTGCACATCAGAACCCGTAATACTCGCCTTCGCGCACCACTATTCCCGCCGCACCTATTGCCCCTGCCAGTTCTCCGAGTTTTGCAGGGACAAGCCTGCAGGCATTATACGAAGTGGCAATGGCGGTCTTTTTAACTTCTTCACGCAATGGGACAAAGAGTTGGTCTCCCGCATTTATGACGCCTCCCGCAAGTACTATCACTTCAGGATTTAAAGTATTTATAATTCCAGTCACCCCAAAAGAAAGATACTTTATAAACAAAGCCCAGGTCTCTATCGCTGCCTTGTCCTTTTGCAACACGGCCTCATAAACTATTTTAGAAGTAAGCTTATTCAAATCCCCTTTTACCATTTCAGTCATAATAGAACCTGCACTCGCGCGTATTTTTTTTGTCGCAAGATTTTTTATTCCCGTGGCCGAAGCATAAAGTTCTAAACAGCCATAATTTCCGCAAAGACATTTCTCACCGTGAATATCCACCGACACATGCCCCATTTCAGCGCCTGTATCGCTTACGCCGCGTATGAGTTTATCATTTAATATAATTCCGCCGCCCACCCCTGTGCCGAGGGTAAGTCCAACTACATTCGTAACGCCTTTTGCTGCACCTGTCCACTTTTCGGCATAGGTCGCGACATTGGCATCATTTTCCACGCCCACAAAAATCTTTAGGCGTTTTTCCATTTCTTTTTTCAATAATATATTTTTCCAAGCAAGATTTACCGAATTAATAACTATGCCTTTTTTGCTGTTCAAAAAACCCGGTGCCCCTACTCCTACTCGCCATAAATCTTTAGGATTTAGCCCCACTTTTTTTGCTGCCAGTCCCACTCCCAAAGCCATTCTGTCAAGGACATCTCCTACACCTCGCTGTGCTTGTGTAGCAAACCTATGCGTGGCGAGGACCTTCCCCTTTTCAGTGGTAATGACCACCACTACATTAGTGCCACCTAAATCTATCCCAGCGACATATTTTGTTTTTTTGGAATTTGTTTTTTTTGCTTTAGCCATTTCATCTCCTGGTTTTTCAACACTAAGATTGGAATGTTAAAAAGAATTAAACGATACGATAAAAGTTAAGTACCCGACAAATAATGGTGCGAGGAGCGGCTGGAAAATGTTGTTTTTCATAAGCGCTTTTGCGAAATGAAAAACTTACATTTTCCTGTCCCTGAGCTTGCTCAGGGAGACTCGTTCGCATCGATTTCAAGTTAAGTACCCGACAAATAATGGTGCGAGGAGCGGGACTCGAACCCGCAAGGCTTTCGCCACAAGCTCCTTAGACTTGCGTGTCTACCAATTTCACCATCCTCGCAAATTTCCAGTCAAAACTTAAAACACAATACTAAAAAAAATCTAATTAGTCAATCACTTTGTAATCTACCTTAATATCCTTTTTTCCTGCCCTATTAGGAATAAATATAGCTAAAATCCAAGCCACTATGCCATAAAACAACGACCCTATTACCGCGCCCCAAAAACTTTTGATTTCAAAACCTGGGACCAGCCAAGAAGCCAAATATAAAAGTCC
>CAILUR010000092.1 GCA_903837445.1 uncultured bacterium
TACTGTAAACAAGAAAAAAAAGTTTTTCATTGTTGCGCCTCGAAATGTTATTGTGTAAAAATCATTTTTTGTATAGCCACTCCACTATAATAATGCTTTAAAATAGATAAAAAAGACAAACCGCGTTGTGCATATCACTGGGCACCCTCTTGTGAAAGTCCCACTCCGTGTCCCCAGCCAAGCCCTTCAAAATGAAAAGTATCTCCGCGGGCTTCTACTGTAAAATTTGTACTCCGTATTTTATCTACCCCTAAAAAATTTCTGAGAGAAGTGGCTTTTATTGCGGTTTCGCCATTTGTGTCGCGGCACATTAAAGTCTTCACTCTACCGCTATTAGTCCTGTCATAAACCGAAATAGACTGAAGGTCGCCTGAAATGGTTCCCTTATCTTTTAAAAGTGTAGTGAAGGCTTCCCTATCTATTTCAAAAGTCCATTTGTAATGAGCACCAGAATAACAATAGGGATCATCTACGGAGCGAAGATATGGCAGGTCGTTTCCCCAGACTTCTGCGGAATCGGCAGTTCTGCCGCCACTATTGGCATGAAAAAAAGCTTCCACTACTTCGCCGTTATAGGAAAGTACAAGTCCGGCAGTAGTATCTACCGCCTTGTTAGTATTGCTGTGTTCGATATTCAAGCCATTATAGACCTGAGATTTTACGGTAGAGTCCAGATCATAATGCGAATCTTTGGTTTTCAATTTCTGTCGTACTGCAAAACTTCTTGCCGCGACAGCTTGAGCTTTAAGTGCTTCCATATCCCAGTTCGGAGATACTTCTGCAGGCAAAACTCCATATAAATATTTTTCCAGTTCCACATTATTAATGGCAAGAATATTCCCGTTTTCCAAACACACGGTAAGCGAGCCACGATATTTCTTTTTGCCAAGGGCAAAAACATTAGACACAGGTGAAAAAGTAATACACTCAGCTGTTATGATGTTATCGTTAATGCTTAGTTTTTCGTTTTCGATTTTTATTAAATATTCCGCTGCGCTAAAAATTGAAGGCTCACTAAAAACAAAACCCTTTTCCCCAGTGAGTACAAAAGTATTAGTGGTTTTTAGTATTAAAACACGAATAGGCACAGCCTTGTCTATCGGAGTCTTTGAGGCACCAGAACTTTTTATTTCAACGGTGTTGCTATAGAATCTGGAGGTCTCTTTTAAAGAAGCACAAGAGGAAAAAAATAAAAGTATGCCGAGTGATAAAACGGCATAGAACTTATTTGAATGCTTCATTTTCCCTCCTGTATGTTTTATACCGTTTGCGCAAAAAAATTACTTTTTATGAGATATCCACCAGTTGTCTTCACCAATGAGAGTTTCTATTGTCGATAAAAATTGTTCTGAAAGTTTCACGCTGTTTTCAGGACCAAATTCCAAATCCACAACTTTGTTTTCAGCCGTAGTCAAGTGAAGAATTACAATGGTAGTTCCCTTGCTAAGCGCTAAGGTATTTTTTAGTTCCTGCATAAGCGTGTCATCAAGTCCGGGTTCCCGCATATTTATGTGAAGATACTGTCCGAAAACTTTGTAGGCCTCATCCAGCGTAATAACACTATCGGCATTAAGAGCGGGTTCATCGCTATTTAAATTCATTTTCCCACGAATCATAAACATTTGATCGTTTTTAAAAAGGGCTTGTTTTTCTTTTGTAAGTTTTTCGTTTATGAGTATTTTTATTCTACCGCTCAAGTCCTCCAAATAAAAATCCATGCGTTCATCACCTTTGTAGGTTATTCTTTTTTTAAGTTCGTGAGTGACCCCGCCGACTATAATATATGGTTTTTTTGTATGTCTGCCTTCTACGACTTCACTTATCGGCATAGTGGTGTTTTTTATAAGCTTGTCGTAACTGGCAAGCGGATGTGATGAAATATATGTGCCGAGTAGTTCTTTTTCATAACTTAAAAGTTCTCCATCCGGCCATTCGTTTATGGAAGGCATTTCTTCTTTGTCTTCTATGGTCCCAGCTTCGAATAAACTGCTTTGCCCTGTATCGTCATCCCTGTGGGAAAATTCTGATTTTTTCATAGCCAGCGAAATTATCTCAAACAACTGCGCTCGTTTGAATAAAGTAAAATCAAAAGCGCCGGCTTTTACCAGACTTTCCATGGTCTTAGAGTTTACCAACCGCAGATTTACTTTTTTGCAAAAATCAAAAATAGAAGTGAAAGCGCCTTTTTCAAGACGCGTTTTTACTATATCTTCTGCCGCAGCAAGTCCCACATTTTTTATAGCCGCAAGTCCAAACCGTATCATTCCCCTTTCCACTCCAAAAAATGCTTCGCTGTGGTTTACATCTGGGGGCATTATTTTTATAGCATTCTTCTTACAGTCCTCTGCAAAGAGTGAAAGTTTATCGTGGTTGTCTATGACACTTGTTAAAAGAGCGCTCATATACTCCAGTGTGTAAAAAGTTTTAAGATAGGCGGTCTGGTATGACAGCACAGCGTATGCCGCTGCGTGCGATTTGTTAAAACCGTATTGTGAGAACTGTTCGAGCTTGTCAAAAAGTTCCTGTGCTTCAGTTTTTTTCATGCCGCGAGAAACCGCGCCTTCCATGAATTTTTTTCCAATTTTTTCCATTTCGGAAATTTTCTTTTTTGACATTGCCCTGCGGAGATTGTCTGCTTCCGCCATAGTAAACCCAGCTACTTTGACGGCAATCTGCATTACTTGTTCTTGATATATGGCAATGCCATATGTTTCTTTAAGTTCAGGCATATTCTCTGGCAACTTGTCAGGAATCTTTTCTATCCCTTTTTTGCGTTTAATGTAGGTGTCTATCATTTCCATTGGACCTGGACGGAAAAGCGATATTATTGCTAGTATTTCTTCAAAACCCTCTGGTTTAATTTTTACAAGAATATCACGCATACCAGGACTTTCCAACTGGAACACTCCTA
>CAILUR010000093.1 GCA_903837445.1 uncultured bacterium
ATGCGGGCACGGTACCCCAGCGAAGAGGTGTTTGAAGAGGCCTTGCAAAAAGAGGGCATTTCATACGGCGATTTTCGGCTTAAAATAGAAACGCAGGTAAAAGATTCCTTGGTCTATTCAAAAATAAAACAGAAAAAACAGCAAGAGTTTATTGGGAAGGCAGCTGTCTCAGACGAGGAAATAAAAAACTACTTTGAAAAAAACAAAGATGATTTTAGAACTCAGGATGAAGTGAGTGTGTCCCAAATATATGCTGGAAAGGAAGGCGCTGATGCCGAAAAAATGAAAGTGCAGATAGAGGCGGCTTACGCCAGACTCAAGACAGAAGGGTTTGCTTCAGTAATGAATAGTGTCAACGGAAAAAATGGTATGATAGGCGCGGATATCGGTTGGATAGATGTTTCCAAAATGGACAAAAAAATTAAAGAGGGCATAAGAAAATTAAAAAAAGGCGGGTTTACGCCTGTGATTGAAACAGACGCAGGGTTTATTATTATAAAACTAAATGCTTCTAAAATAGGAAATGTCCTGGAGTTTTCAGCTGTGAGAGAAAAAGCCAGAATTAAATTGATAGAGGAGCGCATTGAGATAATGTGGGCGGAGTGGATAGAGAAAATTAAAGCTGCCGCATATATTAAATATTTTGATGTGGAGGAAAAATAAAATGATTAAAGTAGGTATCATAGGCGCTTCGGGCCTGACAGGGCGGGAACTGCTGAAAATATTTATTAAACATAAAAAAGTGCAACTGCTGTATGCCACTTCCAGGCAGTATTGCGGACATAGGGTGGATAAAGTTTTCCCAGAGTTCAAAAATCGGATAGCGCTGGAGTTTATTTTGCCAGATCCAAAAGTAATCTACTCGGGAGTGGATGTGGTCTTTTTATGCCTGCCACATACTGAGTCTATGCCAGTGGTAAAAAAGTTTATGGCTAAGGGAATAAAGGTAATTGATTTGAGTGCTGACTACAGGATAAAAAATCCTAAAACTTTCAAAACCTGGTATGGCGTAGAACACACGGATAAAGATATGTTGAAAAAAGCTGTCTACGGCTTGTCTGAGATAAACCGAGACGAGATTGTCAAAGCCCGTCTCATAGCCAATCCAGGCTGTTATCCGACTTCTATTCTTTTAGGCATAGCACCGCTTATGGGGAAAATACAAATAGAAAGTATGATTGTGGATTCAAAAACAGGTATTTCAGGCGCAGGCGCTAAACCCACGCACCTGAATATGTATGTCAATGTAAGCGAAAACATTATTCCATATAATGTAGGACGCAAACACAGGCATATAGGCGAGGTGGAGGATTTTGTGCACCACAAGTTTGGGGAAAAACTTAACTTTGTGTTCACTCCACAAATAGTGCCACTGGACAGGGGTATGCTTAGTGTTATTTATATCCGTGTAAAGAAATGGCTTGACCCAGAAGCAGTAAAAAAAGCTTTCGTGAAATTTTATGAAGGGGAACCTTTTGTACGGATAGCAGATATGATAAGTGTTCACGATGTCCGAAACACAAATTATTGTGACATTGCCATAGGTGGCGTCAAAGAGAATAAGACACTAATAATAACCACCGCGATAGATAATTTGATAAAAGGCGCTTCCGGACAGGCAGTTCAAAATATGAATATTATGTTTAATGTGGATGAAAGGGAGGGGCTTGAGTGAAAGCCGCTTATATACTTCCAAAAGGGTTTTTGAGCGCTGGCATTTATGGAGGACTTAAAAAATCAAAACACCTTGATATGGGCTTGATATATTCAGTAGCCCCTTGTGAAGTGGCAGCGTTTTATACGAAAAACAAGCTTCAAAGTGCACATATAATTTATGATAAAAATATTGATAAAGAAAAGATTCACGCGCTCTTTGCCAATAGTGGTAATGCCAATGCCTTGACTGGAATGCAGGGGATTTTGGATGCGGTGGAAATAACGCGGGCGGTGGAAGAGACACTTTGTTTGAAAAAAAATTCCACGCTCTTGGCCTCCACTGGTAAAATTGGAAAAAAAATGCCTATGGACAAAATTTTAAAAAATATTCCAGCACTTGTCCGTGGGTTATCCGAAAAGGATAAAAATTTTCCAGTGGCGATAATGACTACAGACCTGACTGTAAAAGTAAAAACCCTTTCTTTAAAACTTGATGGAAAACCAGTAGTTATCACAGGAGTGGCTAAGGGCTCTGGTATGATTTCTCCCAATATGGCGACTATGCTGGCTTTTGTTATGACAGATGCCAACATAGATAAAACGCTTCTTTTTTCGGCGGCAAAAGAAGCCGTGGATCTCTCTTTTAATAGGGTAACGGTGGATGGCGATATGAGTCCAAATGACACGCTCTTCTTAATGGCAAACGGACTCGCAGGAAATAAAAAACTTTCAAAACAGGGAAAAGCATATACCGCTTTTAAACAAGCCATATTTAAAATATTCTATGCTTTAGCGGAAGATATGAATCGAGATGGGGAAGGCGCGACAAAGTTTGTAAAAATAACAATTAAAAAAGCAGCCAGTGAAAAACAGGCGGCGGCAGTAGCCCGTTCTATAGCAAATTCTCCGCTTGTAAAAACATGTTTCTTCGGTGGGTCTTTAAATCCTGGGAGAATTATAAGTGCCGCAGGGGCGTCACTGGAAGCCATAGATATAGAAAAACTGGAATTAAAAATCAATGGTGTGACAATCATTAAAGACGGCGAAATGGTAATGAAAAACGCTACTGCCACAGTAAAAGAAATGAAAACAAAAGATCTCGCCGTGGAATTGCTATTAAATACAGGCAAAGCAGAGTACTATTTGCTGACCACGGATCTTTCCGTGGACTATATAAAAATAAACGCGGACTATAATTAAGTCATAAGGGGTTTAATTTTCACCCCCCGAAATACAGTTCTTATTTTCTCCTGGAGCTAAAAATGCGTGCAGTTAAATTTTCTCTCACAGTCATTATAGCTTTACTCGTTACGACTCCTTGCCTTTTTTCGATTTCAAATACTTTTATTGATGCCCGCGTGTCTACTTATAATGCGCATTTTGTAGTAGGGACAGGGGACGGCAGAAAATTGTTATATGGTTTTCCTAATAGCATTTGGAGTTCAAAAACAACAGTGCGTGCAGATTCCTTTAATTATATTTATGGAAATGATGGGACAGTTACCGAATTGCCACACGATGTGGGAAACACCATAAACCATTCTGCTTTTAGCGTTAATAATATGGATGTCAGACAGATCTTATCTATAGTAAATAATCAGCGCACAAATAGAAATCCTGACACTATTAAAATTCAGTATATTGTAAAAAACAATGACACAATAAATCACGACCTTGGGCTTCGCGTCCAATTGGACACCCAACTGGGGACAAATGATGAGTCGCCTATTATGGTTCAAAATTACGGCAGAGTGTTAAACGATACGCAATGGGTGGGAGATCCTATGCCCGAGGCCTGGCAGACGCTGGATGATTACTATAACCCCCAGCTCAAGGCGGAAGGCGGGATTAACTATGGCACTGCGACTAAACCGGACAGATTGATAGTAGGGTTATGGGCGCGTATGGATGCGGTGGGAAATGAATGGACTTACACTCTAAATCCAGCGGCTATTACTGACACTGCGGTAGCGATATTTTGGGATCCAGTCACATATACTCCAGGGCAACAGCGAAGCTTTACCACTTATTACGGGCTTCCTGATAGCTCGGGTGCGGAACTGGACCTCGTAAAAAGTGTGGACTTGGCGGGAGCCGAATACGGAAATACCTTGAGCTACACTCTTACCTATTCAAATACAGGGACAGGTACACTAGGCGGTTGTTTTATTTGGGACACGCTTCCGTGGAACACTACCTTTTTGGATGCCTCTGCAGGTTATGTTTATGATTCTGTGCAACGGTTAATCTATTGGAATGTGGGTGACATAAGCACTCCAAATGTTCCTGAAAATAAATGGTTTCGCGTAATAATTAATATGTATCAAGGGACAGAAGTTCGCAATCAGGCGCAAACACAATACACTGACAGCTATTGGAATGATTTGGAAGTGCGAAACTCTAATGAAGTGATAACCATAATAACTCAAACCCCGACGGCTTCTCCCACGGTAACTTTTACACAAACAATAACGGTTACCTTGACAGCGACACCAACTCCAATTCCTTTTGAGTTTGAACACAAAGGGCCGTTTCCAAACCCTGCCATAGATAAAGCGAATGTCGGTTTTTGGCTTTCAAAAAATGCAGAAGTGGATCTCATAATATACACGGTCTCGGGGGAAGTGGTAAATAAAATCTCTGGAAATTTTACGCGAGGCAATAATGTAATCCCGTGGGAATGTAAAAATGAGGCAGGGAACAAGGTAGCTGCGGGAGTTTATATATATAGTATTGAAGCGGTCACGGAGAGTAAAGAAAGGAAAAGATTTTTTGGAAAAATAGGCGTTATTAAGTAAAATCTTTGTGTACTAAAATACTGGCAAAAAATGACGCTTTAAGTCAAAAACTGACAGGGTCCTGTTTAACTTCTCTAAAACACCTTATTGTGGTATAAATATTTTGGCACGATAAGTGCTTTATAGTATTTAGCTTGGGTGTCAAAATTGTATTTAAGAAGGTATTTATGAAACGCGCAAAAAAAATAGTAAAACCGGTCAAAGCAAAAAAACTTCGAAAAAAACCAGTGGCTTCTGCCGCAGGGCTTTTTGACGGGTTACCGCTTGAAAATATAAAAAAAGTGGAAACAGCAAAACTTCCACGCAAAGATGCCTCACAGGAAGAAGCCATAAAACATGTAAACGGACCTTTACTTGTGGTGGCTGGGGCAGGCACGGGAAAAACGCGAGTCATAACCGAAAGAATAGCACACCTGATAAATTCAAAACTGGCAAAACCTGAGCAGATTCTGGCTTTAACTTTTTCTGAAAAAGCAGCGGCAGAAATGGAAAAACGCGTGGATATGCTTGTGCCTTATGGCTTTGTGGACACGCAGATATCTACCTTTCACTCTTTTGGGCATAGTGTCATAGAAGAAAACTTTGCGGCACTAAAAATTTCTCCCGACTGGAAAATTTTAAAAACTCCAGATGCGGTGATATTTATAATTCAGAATTTTGACAGGTTTAAGCTTGATCTTTACCGGCCTCTATCCAATCCTGCGCAATATGTCTCAAAGTTTATAGGACTTATTTCAAAACTCAAAGACAATCTCATTACCCCAGAAATGTATGCCCTGCATACGGCTGAGTTAAAAACAAAGATAAGTTCCGAGGAAGAGCAAGAAGTGTGGGAGGCGCACGAAGAACTGTCTCTATTTTATAAAACTTATGAAGACCTAAAAACCGAAAAAAACTTTATGGACTTTGGGGACTTGATTTATGTGCCGTATTATTTTTTCAAAACACATAAAGCGGCTCTAAAAAAATATACCGACAGATATTCACAAATTTTGATAGATGAGTTTCAGGACACCAA
>CAILUR010000094.1 GCA_903837445.1 uncultured bacterium
CGAAGAAAGTGGTAAATGACGAATTGAAAACCTCAAAAAAAATACTTGTGAGTCTTGTAAAAGAAGGCATTAAAAGATTAGAAAATAAAGAAAGCGTAATTATATATTGCAATCCTGATGACCTTAAAATGATAAAACTACGCAGAGCTGAACTTGCGGCGCTTGTGGAAAATGTAAAAGCCCTGCATATTCTTCCAGATGATTTTGTAAATAAAGGCGAGTGCCGGCTTGAAACAAAGAGCGAGATAATTGACACCGATATAAATTACCAGTTCGAGGAAATCAGAAAACATCTTTCCGGGAAGTAAGTCATGTCTATAGACCTTCAAAAATATCACAACAAACTCAAGAAACTTGACGCATTAAAATCCAACGGCAAAGTCACACAAATAGTGGGACTTGTGGTAGAAGCTGCTGGCTTAAAAGCATCAATTGGAGAACTATGTAAAATAGTTTCTCGCAATGAAGAAGTGACAATTGAGGCAGAGATAGTAGGCTTTAGAGAAGATAAGGCCCTCCTTATGCCGCTCGGCGAACTTCACGGAATAGGGCCGGGAAGCAAAGTGTTTTCTACAGGGGAAGAGTTCTCTGTAAATGTGGGAGAAGAACTCTTAGGTAGGGTATTGGATGGTTTGGGAAAACCTATTGATGACAGAGGTCCGCTCAGAACAAAAAAAATCTATCCCGTATATAATAAACCGTCAGATCCTATAAATAGAAAAAAAGTGGGAGAACCTATATCCACTGGAATTCGTGCTGTGGATGGTTGTATCACCATAGGCAAAGGTCAGCGTATGGGTGTGTTCTCAGGGTCTGGAGTGGGCAAAAGTACGACTATGGGAATGATTGCTAGAAATACTAATGCGCAAGTAAATGTTATAGCGCTTGTGGGAGAAAGAGGAAGAGAAGTAAGAGATTTTATAGAAAAAGATTTGAAAATAGAAGGGCTGAAGCGGTCCGTAGTAGTAGCTGCAACCTCAGATCAACCAGCGCTTGTAAGAAGAATGGGCGCTTTTGTAGCCACTTCTATCGCAGAGTATTTTAGAGATTCAGGATACAATGTTTTACTTATGATGGATTCGGTTACACGCTTTGCTATGGCACAGCGCGAGATTGGGCTTGCCATAGGTGAGCCACCGACCACCAAAGGATATACACCATCAGTTTTTTCAATTTTACCAAAGTTGCTTGAAAGAGCAGGCACCTCTCCCAAAGAAGGAAGCATAACGGGTTTATATACTGTGCTGGTAGAAGCGGATGATATGAATGAACCGATTTCCGACAGCGTCAGAGCTATTCTTGATGGACATGTAGTTTTATCCCGTGCGCTTGCGGCGCAGAATCATTATCCACCTATTGATATAATGGAAAGCGTCAGTAGATGTATGATAGACATAACCGCGCCAGTACATAAAAGTGCTGCAAACAAATTAAAGGAAGTTTTAGCTGTCTATAAAAATGCCGAAGACCTGATAAATATCGGGGCGTATGTAAAGGGAAGTAATCGGCAGATTGATTATGCGATTGAAATGATGCCGTATGTTAAAAGTTTTCTGGTACAGGGCATAGAAGAAAAAACAGACTATGTTGACACAGTGGCTGCTTTAAAAAAAATGTTCCCGGAAGAATAAAATGAAAAAGTTTCAGTTTAAACTTCAAACCGTTTTACATGTGAAAGAAAAAAAAGAAGAACAATTAAAAAATGAACTTCTAAAACTTTTGGGCTTAAAGGCGGAGCAGGAACAACTGCTCATAAAAATTGAAACTGAAAAAAAGAAAGCGCATAATGAAAAAGCGTCTGAGACCTCAGCTGGCGCTTCTGACATAATGAGTTTTATATATTACGAAGAGTATTTGAACCTGCTGAGGAAAAATGTTGAAATAACTGAAAAAAAAATTAAAGATTTTGAAAAGAAAGCCGATATTAAGAGAGTAGCGGTAGTGGTGGCAAGCAAGGAAAAGAAGGTCTTTGAAAAACTTAAAAACAAGCAATATGAGCAGTTTAAGGTTATGGTGCTACAAAACGAGCAAAAAACGCTTGATGAAATAGCGGTTAGCAAATATAACCGCAAGGAACAAAGAAGCATTTAGTGGCTTATTTAAGAGTTTTTAAAGGTGGAATAAGATTGTTTAAAATAAATATTGACAAAATAGAGGTTTCTTTGTAAACTTTTAAGTGAAGTGCAAGAGAAGTTTATGTTTTACTGATAAAGTCAGAAAGGCCCGGACCGCAAGGGGGGCCACCTGACATGAGCTAACAAGCTCAGGAAGGAGGTGTGGTCGATTTATGAATACTACAATTGTTTCTTCAAATC
>CAILUR010000095.1 GCA_903837445.1 uncultured bacterium
CTATTTATTTTAATACTCTTACAGTTGCTTTGTATCCAGCATTTTCGTCTTCATATGCCACATATACTGCATTATTATATACTACTACATTCGTGTAAAAAACCGCTCCCTTTGAAAAACCAGGACTCCCCATATACAACCACGCATTGGTATTATTGTCATATACCATTACAGTCGCCCTATATAGATTTGCATTATCCTGAAACGATACCACTGGAGCAAGTGCTGCGGCAGTTATGGTACTTCCTTCATATATAGAAATATAATCAGCTCTTCCTTGAGAAAAACCAGGCAGGCCTACAGTATTCCAGGCGCCTCCCGTATATTGTTTTACTGTAGCGAACTGAGAATTATCAGCATCCTGAAATGCCACATATGGAATCCCACTGGCACTTATATGTAAAGCTAAAGAGGCATCATAATCTACTGATCTTCCTGGTGAGCCTCCCAAATCTGCCCAACTTGCTCCGTTGTACACCTGCACTCTAACCGCATTTGCGTTTGGAATATCCAAATACGACACGCAAGGCATTCCAGCATAAATACCTATGGATATATTTTTACTCTGTCCTACTGAAAAACCCGCTGTGCCCAATATATTCCATCCAGTACCTGCATCATATTTCATTACAGTAATTTTTTGTGCTTTTGTAAAATCCGAAAAGGCCACATATGGAGTCCCATTGTCCACAACTAAAGCGACATATTGCACCCCGCCTGCAGAAAAATCTGGGGTCCCTACATCCAACCAATTTGTCCCGTTAAAATATTTAACTGTCACGGGCACCGTCATAGTCCCGTTTAAAGTATTATTTCCCCAATCCTGATATGCCACATAAGGTGTCCCGTTTGAGGCACTCAGTGCTGTATATCCCACACCCCCAGTTGAAAATCCAGGGCTTCCTACATTTATCCATTTATTTCCAGAATACTTCATTACAGTTATTTTATGTCCATAAAAAAAATCTTCATATGCCATATACTGTACTCCATTATCTATACAAAAAGATGGCGTAGTAATATTCCCAGCCGAGAACCCTTCATTTCCCAAAGCCTCCCAAGGACCTGTCAGGGTAGTGTTTGTAGAAGCCGAGGTTGCCGAATTATTTTTTGCGCAACCATACAATATAATTATCAACATCACACTTAATATTATTGCAAAAAGTTTTTTCATTTTATATTTTCCTTTAGTTCCAACTACTGGATAAACTATCCAATTTTTTTGCCTTTACACACCACACTTCTGTCTTACAAAAAAAAAGGGCCGGAACTTATTGTTCCGGCCCTTTTCCATGTTTACCCTCTTACTTATCTGCCGAGCTGTACAAGGGTTGTGAGCATTTCTGACGAGGTGGTGATGATCCTCGCATTTGACTCAAATCCCCGCTGGGCTATAATCATATTTGTTAATTCTGTAGAAAGATCCACATTCGATGCTTCCAAAGCTCCGCCTGTAGTCGTTCCAAGTCCAGAACTTCCTGCTGTTCCAATCTGTGCAAGACCTGAGTTAGCCGACTCTGCATACATTGTGTCTCCAGCTTTTTCAAGACCGCCTGGATTTGTAAAATTGGCTAAAGCAAGTTTTGCCATTGAAATTATCTGGTTATTGCTGAAAGAACAATTAATTGAACCTAAAGAATCCACGCTAACTCCGGTCAAAGTACCTTCTCCATAACCATCTGTGAAACTTGTGTAAATTGTTTGTTTTGGAGTATATACCAAAGTAGTCGCATTGATAGTGCCGTTCCCGTAATCTCCGGTCAAACCATCACGCTGTCCCACTACTACTGGAGGTCCAACAGCATTCGGTGTTCCCAAGTTTACTGAAATAACCTGCGGTGTTAAAGCTCCATCTGTAAGTGCAAGAGTTATTATTGGGTTCGTTGTACCAGCGGCAATGCCATTGGTAGCTAAAGAACCATCTGAGTTAAAAGTAATCGCTGCAAGGCTGTTTCCAACAATTGCCGCAGTGCCCGGAGTAGTCGTATCGCCAATTGTGGCACCATTGGTAGTATCATACGCTGTCCAGCTCCACGAAGCCGCTGCTGCAGGTGTGGCTGCTGTCTGTGTCCAATAAAAAGTTATTGTCCGAGCAGTTCCAAGCGAATCGTATACAGTTGCTGTCGATACCGCACTTGGTACATAGCCGGCCAATGGACGCGCCGCTCCCGGAGCTGCAATAGGGTTTACAGGAGTGTAGGAATCTAAATTACCTTTCAAAATTATCCCTTGATCTTTTATGCTTGGGCTTAAATTACTGCTTGTGGCTTGAGGTCCCATTACAAGATTTTGAGGAATCTGAATGTTGCCAGGAAGTGCGCTTGTGTTTACAGTGTTGCCTGTAACTGTAATCATAGTTCCAACTGCTGTTCTTGTCAGCTGCCTGCTCCAACCCTGAATAAGCGCTCCGTCTGAAGCTACCAGGTTTCCTGTATTGTCAAAAGTCAAGTTGCCAGCGCGAGTATAGAGCGTCTGGTCTCCTGATTTTGCAATAAAGAATCCTGCGCCTGTGATTGCTATGTCTGTTGAATTACCTGTTGTCTGAAGCGCACCCTGAGTCATAATAGTGTCAATCGTGCCCACTGTGGCTCCAAGTCCCATCGCTTTAGCATTGATACCACCGAGATTAGCTGTGGTGCTTGCACCTGAAGCTGAAC
>CAILUR010000096.1 GCA_903837445.1 uncultured bacterium
CTTCACCGCGTAATTCGGTATCGTAAAAACTCTCCAACCCGCTTAAGCCCAACATATCGCCCATTTTATATTTTTCATATTTTGAATTTTTCAATTGTTCCCTGTTTATTTCTCCCACATATCCCAAAATATGACAGCCCAAATTATCATATGGGTATTCCCGTTTGGGTTCTTGTTCCACCAACAACCCATCGATACTCATTTTCTTTTCTGTCAAGACAGACATTTCTCTATCAGTTAGCGAGCGCTTTACCACTATGGGTTCAAACGCCTCTGGTTTCTCCGTATATATTTTCTCTTTCAGTTCATCTATATCCATACCGGTTATTCCCGCCAATTGGGTTTGCGCGCTTTCAATATTTTTATTTGCAAAAAAATATTTTGGGATAATGCTAAGTGTTTTTGAGTTTGTATTTACCACAATAGATTTAAAATTTCTGTCGTATATGTAACCGCGTGGTGCCAGTATTCTTACTGGAGTAATGGAATTGCTCTGCGCTTGTGCCGCAAACTCCTTCCCTTTTATGATTTGCAGATAAAATAACCTTCCCACAATTGACAGAAAAAGGAGTGCCGTTACCCAGACAAGGGCAGTCACGCGCGGATATGCTTTATATGTGGTTTTTATTATTTCGTTCATACTAAATTTTCTCATATCTTTTTTCCTGGCTGTCTAAAAATTTCAAACCCTTTTATCAAAACTGCCGCCATTAGCACAGTAAAAAAAACTTTAACAAGAGGAAAAAGATTAATAAAATATACTTTCCCTTCCCAGTAAGATATCCAGGAAAGCAACGACTTTATGATTTGATACACAAAAGCCCCGGAAAAAAACATAAATATTTTCGTGCGAAAATCGTCTTTATACATTAATTGGTCAAGAAAAGTCACCACCACCACCATACCCAATCCAGAAGCAGTGTTTAAGGGGGGAACATTTGGATAAAAAGAATCTCTCACTATGCAGAGGACAAACATAAAAACATACCCTTTGGTTCTTTCGCCTTTGATTATCAGCCAGACAGCTGCCAATACGGCAAAATCAACAAAAGAAATATATTTATTTATCATAAATGCCGTATTGTCTGCCACTAAAATCAGAAGCAACATACTCCAGGCAAATATTTCCTTATAAACGGGAGCCTTCCTGTTTATAATATTGCACCTCTCATCTTTTCTTAATTATCGCCACTTCTTCAACAGAAAATATGTTGACAAAAGGTTTTATTTTTACAACCAAGGACAGTTCCCCGTCCGGTTTTTTTACATATGTTATTATCCCAATTGGAATCGCTTCGGGCAAGGAAGTACTCAACCCGGAAGTCACCACTATATCGTTTTCTTTCACATCTTCTTCTTTCGGCACAAACTGCAGTTCACAATCAGTTACGCCTTTCCCGGTGACTATGCCCACCACTCTGCCACGGTCAGTTCTAGCGCTCACAGAACTTTTTGGGTCAGTAATCAATTGGACTTGTGAAGTGGTAGCCGCCACATTAATTATTCTTCCCAACAGATTTGCGCCGTATAAAACGCCATCGCCCTCTTCTATCCCGTCATACGCCCCTTTATCAAGCATATAATAGTTTATAAACCAATCGGGGTTTGCCGAAATTACATTTGCGCGACACTTAATTCTAAAAAAATCGTTGCGTTCTGTTTTTATATTGGCATTTCGTTTGAGGCGTTTAATTTCGGCTTTTAAAATTTCGTTTTCTACCTGAAGCAGTTGGCTGGTTTCTTCCAATTTTAAACCTTGCGCTTTTGTAGTGAGGGCATTTTTGGCAGACCGCAAAGAGTTTTTAACTTCATACACATTTCTTGAAACTTTTTTTTGAATGCCAAGAGTGGGACTTGAAAAAAAAGAAAAATTAATTTTATTCAACACTAAAACAAAAACCAAGATAAGAAAAAAACCAAGGACAGCATATATTAGTTTGTTTTCTGGTCTTTGTTTCATTGCGCCGTTAAGTGCGTCTCTTCGCCCTCATAAGAAAGTCTTCTGAGAATTTCAAGCTGTTCCTCGAGCATTTTTCCTGCGCCGAGAACCACGCATTCCTGAGCGTTTTCCGCTATATGCACAGGCACGCCTGTCTCATCTCTTAATTTTTGGTCGAAGGATCTCAACAAAGAACCGCCACCGCTCATAACTATACCCTTGTCAATAATATCAGCCGCCAATTCTGGTTTCGTTCTTTCCAGTGTGTGTTTTATTCCGTCAATTATTTTTGAAATAGGTTCCTCAAGTGCTATATACATTTCATCCGAAGTCACTACGATTCTTTTCGGAAGCCCTGTGGTCAAATCAGTTCCCTTCACAGTCGTTTCCAAAGTAGTTTCCAGTTTCTTCGCGCATCCAATTTCAATTTTTACTTTTTCAGCCATAGCCTCGCCAATCTGAATATTATATGCCTTTCTGAGATGTAAAATTATGGCCTCGTCAAACTTATCTCCCGCTGTCCTTATCGAGTCCCAAACCACTATGCCTCCCATAGAAATCACAGCCACTTCAGTCGTGCCCCCACCAATATCCACTATCATATGGCCTATAGGTTCCTCTACAGGAAGTCCCGCACCGATAGCCGCTGCCATAGGTTCTTCTATAAGATACACTTCTCTGGCGCCTGCCTGAAGTGCTGATTCTCTCACAGCTCTTCTTTCCACATGCGTCACGCCTTTAGGTACAGAAATAGCTATGCGTGGGCTTATCAACGAATGTCTGTTATGCACTTTTACAATAAAATAACGGAGCATTTTTTCAGTAACATTAAAATCAGCTATAACACCCTCTCTCATAGGTCTTACCGCAAAAATATCTCCAGGAGTTTTTCCTATCATTTCTTTTGCAGCATTGCCTACTTCTATCACTTCTCTGCCTTTATAAAGTGCCACTATGGAAGGTTCTTTTAAGACAATTCCCTGATTTTTTATATAAACTAAAGTGGTGGCAGTGCCAAGATCTATAGCCATATCATTGGAGAATAAGCCCAGTATATAATCAAATATCATTTCTTTTTATCCTTTTTTTCGCGCCGGTTTAGTGCTTTTTTTTACCGGAGCTTTGATTTTTTTGTCTTTAGTTTTCCCAGAATTTTTTGTTCCTTTTTTACCTAAGCCTGCAAAAAATTTGTCAAAATCGAAATTTCCCCACTCCATCATTCCTTGAACTACCACAAGTGCGATAAGCAATGCTAATAGTAAGAAACCAAGAATTACTCCAATCATATATGCCCTCCTTAAGGGGTATAGCAAACTTATTTATCCACATTTTATATTCAAAATAACGAACAAATTATAACAAATACAGTCGATTTATTCAATAGGATTATACCTGAAAATCAAGGTAATATAGAAAAACCACTATCCTGGAGCCTCATACTATCTCGGTTAAGTCTGTTTTTTGCCCTCTACAACGCAGTTCCTACCTGCGGTTTTCGCAGATAAAAGCGCCATATCCGCTGACTTTATAAGGTCTTCTTCGGTTGTGCCGTCTTCAGGATATACTGAAAAACCAAGAGAAATAGTTATTTGCTTCATTTCCTCGCTGTCATCTAAACGGATATTTCTTGCTTCTCTCAATATCCGCTCAGCGCAAAGTTTAGTCCCTTCCCGCCCCTCTCCCAACAATATAATCAGAAACTCATCCCCTCCATATCTGCACGGATAATCTTCTGGCCTCATTTGATTGTGGATCATTTTGCCAAGTACTTTTAAAAGCATATCTCCCACGAGATGTCCAAACTTATCGTTAAATTCTTTAAACTTGTCAATATCCAGCATAATTATCCCAAAATTAACACCATGCCTTTTTGCCATATATATTGCTTTTTGCATTGAGATATTCATATAGTTCCTGTTATATAGCCCTGTTAAACTATCATTAATAGATTCCCTTGCGTACAAATTTTTACTTCTCATATTTGAAAGTAGTTGCGTAATACTTTCAACTATTGTAAATACCAAATATTGTCGTTCTTCTGTTCTGGATTCCGCAACTGTATTCACAACCGTTGGCTCCGCTACTTTGCACATATGAAATATTCCAACAATTCCTCCAAAAGAAACCATAGGAATACAAGTGGTATTGATATTGCCGTTATAAATTTCCTTTTCTTTCATATGTCCACACAAAATGGAATTAGCTGCATCTCCGTGTATATTATACTCCCGTCCAGTACGCATCGCCCAACAGTCACCAACTCCAAAGGAATCTGTCAAAGTTTTTTCTCCCCACTTCACCACGGCTTCGAAATACTTCCCACTTTCATCTAATATATATATATCACCACTTTCTTTTTGAAAAAGCTGTTTTAGAAATTTTGTAGCAGTGCTATAAAACTCCATATCGTTTTCACAGGAATTAAGCGCTCGTGTCATTTCATTTAGAATTTTTATCTCTCTTGTTTTCCATTCAAGTTCTGCCACCCATTGCGTCATTTTCTGATTAACCATATGCAGCAATTTTTCATTACTTTTTCTCTCAAGATTTTCACTTTTCAGTTCTTCCGCAATTTTTTCCATTTTTTTTAAAGGCAATACCAATTTTTTTGAACCATAAGCAATTCCTAAAAACACTCCAAAAATACCGAGAAAAACGATAATAAAAAGTATACTAATTATTTGTATATAATTTTTATATAGTACGACTCTCTCATTTCTATAATCAATGATCATCCAAGCAGGCTTATCATTTATTGTTACCGGGAAATACATTACATTCATAATAATGCTTCCTACTTTTTCTATTCTACTTTGAGTAGACCTATTATCTAGCGGTAGAGGTTTATAATTCGGTATCAAGCTTTTATATTTGCTTCCTCTAACCTCCGAAGGACCCACAAGTATTACATTTTTTTCATCAATTAC
>CAILUR010000097.1 GCA_903837445.1 uncultured bacterium
CTCACTACTGCTGGCCTGATAAAACCGGATATTTTTATTTATCAATTTTATTGATTCCAGCACATTGATTACTCCGAGGGCGACAATATCAGAAGTCAAGATAGGAGCATCCCAAGAGACAGGCACAAAAGACATAGCGGCAAGATTATACACTTCATCCGGGTTGGAAATTTTAATCGCTTTAAAAATAGAACCAAAATCAGTCACATCCGCATTAATAAGTTCAAGCCGATTTTTTATATGGTCTATTCTCTCCATATTAGGATTGCTTACCCGTCTTGTAGTCCCAAACACTTTGTACCCTTTTTCAAGCAACAGTTCTGCCATATACGAGCCATCTTGCCCAGTAATTCCAGTTATTAAAGCTATTTTCTTTTTCATTGTTTACCTCTCCCGTTTTTTTTATCAAAAAGTTCATTAAAAAATAAGTTCAGTATTTTCAAACCTGTCGGCAGGGACTTTGCCTTACTTTTCCCTCCTATCCGGTTGCCTTCAATTGTTGGGATTTCTTTTATTTTATATGCTTTTTTTAGGGCCCTTATACTCATTTGAAATTCTATGGCAAAGCCCTCGGCATCAAGCGCAAGTTCAAGAAACTTATCTCTTTTCAAACCCCTAAACCCATTGATAGTATCAGTCATATAAATAACTGTTCTGTTAAAAAAGGTATTGACCGCCAAAGTAAATATTTTATTCGCCCATTTGCGAAATGGAAAAACTTGTCCATCCTCTTCGTTGCGCGACCCTTTCATAAAACGGGAAGCAATCACCATATCATTTCCAGCCTCAAGTTCATTAAATAATTTATCCACATCCTCAATAGCTTCATTTCCATCAGGGCTGTAATACACTATCAAGTCGCTCGTAGAAATATTTGCAGCCAGATTAAACGCTATTCCGCGACCGCGTTTTTCCTGAATATGTATGGGCACTCCTTTTTCCCTGAAGAACTCAATAGTCCCATCAGTAGAGCCGCCATCCACCACAAATACCTCGTCATATTTTTTCCAGGGTATTTTGTCATACATTTGTTTAACCGCATCTATCTCATTTAAAGTCATTACCACCAAACATTTTTTCACTTTACGCTCTCCTGTATTTCAGCATTATATATTAAAACGATTTGCTTTTAAATATTTATTTAATACGACAACATCCTTTCTGGCACAGGCGCTATTTTTTCTCCATTTGGAGTTACCATATAAAAGACAGTCCATAGGCCCAGACTATATTGATTTATCTTCACTTTCAACTTATGCAAACCCTTTTTTAGTTCCGGTTTAACTACGACTGGCACCCTGCCAGCTTCTTGTCTCCATACTACAGAAAATACTTTTGCCCCATCAATATATACTTCCGCATCTTGCCCAAACTTTTCCACGCCAAACTCATATTTGCCATCTTTCTCCAGCATTATGTTTCCATCCCATTCTACAGTCATTTTATTTTCCCATTTTCTACCTTTCACAGCATTCATAAACCATTTATCATATATCATTGGCGTGATTTCTTCTCTGAAGAGAACTTTTGGCGCTTTTTCATCAGTCAAACTTCCGAGATAGTATTTCCCCTTAAGACCTGTCTCTTTAAGGTCATTCACAAGTTGCCCGTAAGCCAGCGGAACAAAAGTCAAAGCACCGTCCTGTTTAAGATACACTTTTTCTTTACCTGTCAAAGTATTAACTTTTATTTTTACAGGACTTATCCCTTCAAAAAGTTTTATCCTTTTTGACACTGTTGTGCCCTGCGCTAATAGTTTTCCGTTTACCCAAAACTCGGCATTATCAAACCCTTCCAATTTGAAAATATATTCCCCCGTTGAGAATATTCTTATCCCACCTTTCATTTCCCCAGAACTTGCATCTGAAGTATGTTTTATGGTGCCATCCATTACTATGGATGCCCCTTCAGTTTTACCATTTATTTTATAATATTTCAGCCCAGCCCAGGCAGCTATGTCTTTTGCAGGTATTCTAAAAGCCACCGCTTCCACCTCAGAATTAAACGCATCCGGTAGAAGTGCTCCGATATCCGCTTCTCCCATAGCCCAAGAAGGGATTTTTGTCTGTGCTTTATACACCTGCATAGTAGTGTTTGGAAGCCTACTCTTTAAAAAGTCAAATTCTTTTTCCGCAAACGATTCCATTATTAACAAAACATCTTTTCCCGTAAGAGGAAACATAAGTAGCCCATCTGGATAATTAATAGCAGTGTCCATAATCGCAGGCTTTGTTTTAAAGAAATACATATCCTCGCCTACAAAAGGTCTATGCCCCATTTGTCCCCCAAAAAAATATTTGCTAAAATATACATCCGCATCAGATTTGGCACTATTGGCTATTTTATTGACATCAAACTCAATCGGCGAATATGCCACCTTCATATCATTGTCATTAAGCATATCTTTAAAATATACTTTTAACTCAAGCAGGCACATTAACAAAACTATAATGCTCACTCCATAAACAATAAACTTTTCTAACTTCCCGCCTTTTAAAGATAAAAATATATTAATTCCAAAAGCGATAATAAGATAGGTCGCATAAAATGAAATGATTACCCTTTGCGTGCTGGCCTGCGCCCAATAAGCCGAAAAAATACCAGGAAACAAACCCACTATTATCAGGATAAGTCCTGCAAAATATTGTCTTGTTCGTAACTTGAACAACATTATTCCCAACCCTATCAAAAAAAACGCTGCGGGAATAAGCATTAAATTTGGTCTTCCTGGAAAATTCAGCCAGGCATTTTGGCTCCCCTTTACCGTGAACATTTGCAAATAAGATCCCACATTATCAATAATATTTTTTGCAGTAGGCATTACTTCCTTGATATGCAATAAATAGGTGTGTGAATTACTTATGATATACATAAATAAAGGCATTGCGGTTATTGCCGCAGACACCACGACAATAAGCATCATAGAAATATTTTTGGCAAAATCTATTTTCCCATTTTCTTCTTTTTCTTTAAACATTTCAAAGACCATATATATAGCGAAGACAAGTGGAATAAATTTATTGGCATTATAAAAATAAAGACTGAAGCCCGTTACCACACCCGCAAACAGCGGATATATAAACTTTTTTTTTCTATATCCCAAAGTAAGGAAATACAAACCCGCCCATATAAATAAAGAAGTAAACTGAAATATATGCATCCACCTTGACAAGTGCATATTCAAATGGTCAGTGGCAAAAAATAATGCCGCCAACACTGCGGCTTTCCAAGAAACAAAAAGTCTGATATATAAATAAAAAAACAATATCCCCACCACTGTCACAATAGCTGGTAAAAGTCGCATAGTAGAAAGGCTGACACCTAAAACTTTAAACATAAACGCCAGAATATAATACCCAGGACTTCCCATTTGATGGTCTGATTCGCCTATAAAAACAGTATTAGCTGCTCCCCCATTCATAAAAGAGGCAGCCTTTTCAAAGAAAAGCATTTCGTCTGTATTAACACCGGCGAATGCTTCACTGTTTTTATAAACTCTCAGCACAAGCGCAACTAAAAGAATTACACCCAGCACCACAATTTCTTTAGTACTTAGACTCTCAGTACCCTGCGACTCATTTCCTTTGGAATTTTTTTTCTGCAAAGTTTTTACTGGAGCAAACATAAAAACTGCCATTCCTATACCCACAAATATAAATTGCAGGACCAGCGGAGTGGAATAAGCTGGAGCTTTTGAAAACAGTCTTAAAGTTATCATAGCTATGAACGCACATACAACTACCGCAAGAAAAATTAAAACTTTATTATTTATCTCATAAGTGTCTTTGTACGAAAGAGTGGGACTTTGCTTTGGAAGGTCTTTTTTACTTTTTTTCCGTTTGTCCACCAACAGGGGTTTTTCAGGTGGGTTTGCAGTTCCAAATAACATTAAAAGTAAAAATAAAGAAATACCCAGCATAAGCAAATATACCGGAAAATTCTTTCCTGAATTTATCAAAAAAAACTGAAAGCCCAAAGCAATTACTAATCCCACTGCATACAAAATTTTCATTGCCACTTTCCCTCCACACTCATTTTATTATTAAGTTAAAATATTTTTTATTCTATCAAAAGCCAAAACAGAAACAAAGCCTGTCCCATTTTTTAATACGAAAGCATTGTATATGGCACTTGAGTATAGGCAGAATCTTTGCCTTTTTTATATTTAAACTGAAATACCGCCACATCCATAGAAACCAGTGAGCTTCCTTTGTAAGCATAAACCACTTTTATAGAATGTTTGCCTGCCGCCAAACTTAGCCGCGGAGCAGGTTCTTCTGCAGTATCACTTTTTTTAAAAGCTTTCACGCCATCTATATACACCGCAGCGGCATACGGAGTTTTCAACATAAAAGTATAGTTCGCAGTTTCAGACAAGTTAAGTTTTCCAGTCCACACCACATCAAAAGTTCCTGGCACTCGAGACTGGAAAAAATAATTTCTGAAACAAAGTGTTGAATCAAGTTGTGTACTTATGGCATTCCCCGCTAAAGTATATTCTCCGAGAAGTCCAAATATTTTTTGCGAGTTTATAAAATAATTTATAGGAATCGGTGAGGTCCTGCCCTTTCCTTCTATTTCCCAACTTATGTATGCCTCGGCTTTATTAAACCCAGAAAGGTTTACGGTTAACCTATGTAGTCCCTTATACAAGTTGACAAACCCTGACACAGGTCTGCCATCCAACACAAAATCTGCAGAAGCCCCATCGCAAGATAGCCTATAATTACCAGCATAAGGAATATCCAACAGGACTTTTAGAGAAGCGCTTTCTAAACCAGCTGATGGAACTATGGCATTTTGAAGTTTTATTTCTTCCACAGCTCCCGTCTTTTTCCGCAACGAGGCCTTTATAGAATAAAGCGCCTGTATATCCGAATAAGGTATCTCCACGGATGCATAATAAAGCGCTGGTTCTTCCTTATCCTTAAACACATAATGTCTTTCAGGATTACTGCCTTCATACAACGGATTCCATTTTCGTGTAATGACGGCATTTGGAAAATACTCTTTATAGATATTAACATAGTCCTTGTATATCCCCTCACCTACTATAAGCACTCCCATTTTTTTGTCATTATAAAGTGTATTCAATTCAAGCAGTGAAATATCCGCAGTTAAAAAATTACTTTTATTTATCTCAATGAGCGCTCCAAAGTTTTGCATCGCCATAAAATAAGGAGAGTAATATTCCTTTGTGTTTTTATTTTTAAGTGCCACATCTGCCGCCACTTTAGGTTCATTATAAAAAGATGACTGGACATCCCTGTTATTTGGATACAATTTAAAATATGTATTTAAATTGTCATACGAAACAAATATCATAGCCGCTATAATTACCAAAGGCGCAATAATAACCGCCGCTGTCTTTCCAACTTTTTCAGTATAAGACAACAAGGTATCAAACCCTGCCGCCGCCGCCAAAAGAATAGCCGGAATGGCAAGTATAGCTCTCTGCGTGTTCGGATCTTCTGCGTGGAAAGCCAGTAAAGCAGGTGCTATCGCCATAGTGAGCCACACCAACATAAACATATTATTTTTCTTTCGTATTCCTGAAATAATTACTGCGAGTCCAGTGAGTGCGAGAAAAGAAGATACTGGGTCAAGCAGGGGTTTAAAAGGATAATTAAAGTAGCCGTATCTGCTCGCCTTGGTTGTGAACATAAGAAAAGTATCCAGTCCGTGGGATATTAACTGCCGTAAGAATGCTGGAGTGAGCCAATCTTTATTATGTCCCGTAAAAGCGCTTTCCGTACTAATTCTAAAAAGATATGCCGCTGGATGCATAATAATAAATTGTAACAATGGCAAGAAAACCACAAATGCCATTATGACCACCACTAACAAAGAACGGAAATTTTTCAAAATAAAAGGCCGCGTATCTTTTTTTATAGCCAATAAACCCCAATATATTGCAAGCACAAGCGGCGCCATTTTTGCGGCATTGTAATAATACAGTCCGAGTCCAAGCAGAAGTCCACTCAAAGCAAAGAAAATAGGTTTGCCTTTCCGTTCTCCTAGCAAATAAAAATAAAATGCCGCCACTGCCAACAGCGGTACAAAAATCCAAAGCCAAGCCACTCTACTATAAATTAAAGGTACGCAAGAAACCGTTGTAAGTGCCGCTGCCAACAACCCTGTCCTGCGGTTGTAAAGTTCCCTACCAAGAAAATAAGTGAAAATTATCGTCAGCACTCCAGCCACAACCGAAACCAATCTGGCAAGCTCCAAAGAAAGTGGCCATATTTTTCCAAGCATAGCGAGTACATAATAATACAAGGAGGCTACTTGAAACTGCACATTAGAAATAAAAGGACCTGTGAGTTCCCCTCTCATTATCGAATTCGCCTGATACAAAGCGAGGCCTTCATCAAGACTCGCCCCAGGAGGAATATTTGAAATATTAAGTGCCCTAATGTATAAACCTGCGACCGCAATTCCCGCAAGCAAAACATAATCAAAGCCCACAGGAATATTAAACCCTGTGTTTTTTCCAAGTAGTGTCGCCTGTTTCCTCGCATAAAAAAGCACAGCCCCTGCTAAAACAAAAACTAAAAAAGCAGCATTAATTCTGTAATTTGCCAGCCACTCACGAGATAAAAACAGCAGGCCGACAGAGATAAGTACAGCAAAGAGAAGCCTAATCCGTATACCAGCGTCGGTGAGCCGTGGCAAAGTCA
>CAILUR010000098.1 GCA_903837445.1 uncultured bacterium
ACAAGGAAGTTTTTCCTATGCCAGGTCTGGCTCCAATTATTATCAGTTCACCTGGTTGAAAGCCAGAAGTGTATTCATCTATTTTGTGAAAGCCTGTTCGTAAGCCGGTAATAGGATCAGGATTATTTTTTGAAAGTTGATATTTCTCATACACTTCCTTAACAAGTTCTTTTACCGACATAATTCCGCCTTTTTGATTTCTGGAAGTTATGTCAAAAATTTGTTTTTCTGTTTTTTCAAGAATGTTTTCAGTGGTGAGTTTTTCATCGAAAGAGTCCTGGACTACTTTTGTGCCCAAATCAATAAGCTGTCTGAGTACTGCTTTGTCCCTGACTATCCGCGCGTAATCCGCGGCATGTGCCGCTGTCGGCATAGAATCTGCGAGAGAAGAAATATAACCAGCGCCGCCAGCCATTTCAAGCAAGCCATCTGATTTGAGCTTATTTATTACGGTGAGCGAATCAATGGCCTCGCCTTTTTCGCTGAGTTTTGAAACTGCAGAAAATATAGTTTGATGTTTTTGATCGTAAAAGTCTTCGCTTCTAACTATGGGAATTACCGAATCTACGGCATTTTTGCCTAAGAGCACTGCGCCAAGCATAGACTGCTCAGCATCAAGATTTTGTGGCGGAATTTTTCCTGGAGTATCAGACATTCGGCTTAACCCTTCTGCTCTTCATCAGGCATTGCCCATACTTTTACAATAGTTTCTATACCTTCTTTCATTTTTATCTTTACACTATGCATGCCAAATGTTTTTATATGTTTTTCCAAATTTACATGGTGTTTTTCCACTTTAAATCCTTTTGCCGCCAAGGCCTCTACTATATCTGTCTCCGCTATGGAGCCAAAAAACTTCTCATTGTCTGCGTTTTTTCTTTTTATAAACAATTCCATCCCATTCATTTTTTCTACTGCCACTTTGGCGGAACTTATTTCAGCTTTTTTCTTTTCTTGTATTCTTTTTTCCTGATCTTTCACATTTTTTACATTACCGGGTGTCGCTTCTACCGCTTTTCCCGTAGCTATCAAAAAATTTCTGGCATACCCTTCGTTTACTTTTACAATTTCTCCTGCCTTGCCAATTTTCACCACATCCGCTTTCAAAATCACTTCCATATTAAGCCTCCCCTGTCTATTTTTCTGAAATTAAACCAGGTATCAAAGACCCCAAGCGGCACTAAAATCATTATAGATAAATAGAACAAAATTACAACGAAAATATTGGCGAATAAAAGCATGCCCGCCACTAATAAAATTAAGATATTAGAGAGTATTTTGTTAATGCGAATATTTGCTATAAAGTAGGCTGCCACAGCGCCTCCGACAAGACCATAAAAGTTTACAAGCACTACCATAATATTTAAGGCGATATCTGTGACAAGCTCATTTTTAATGGGTTTGCTAAACATAACGGCCCCTACACAAGCCATAAACACCCAGACTATGGCTTCATTTCCGAACCAATATCTGTATTGCGTCATAGGGGCTTCTATCTTCTTATGCTTTTTTGCAATTTCTCTGACAAATAAATAATTCAATAATGCCAAGAAAAACAAAGACACCAAAATCCAACCATACAGCGGCCTAATGATAAGGCTCTTAATAGTCTCCCGTACTGCCTGTGCATCAGCGGGGACAGTTCCTGTTTTAGAATACTGAGTAATAGTAATCTCTGATGCCCTCACCATTTCTATTTTCATTTCATCCACAATACCTAAACCCGTACTTTTATGGCTTATGGCGGAAAAAATTGTCAAAAGGGCGATAAAGTACAAAATCCCAATAGCAATAATAAGTTGCCACTTGACTTTGCCTTTGATTAGGAAATAGAGGATAAGGTCCAATACAAGAAAAATTCCACCTATGAAAAGAAAACTCGCAGCATAACGCATTATATTAGCGGCCATAGAGGCCCCCTTTGTTTTATGAAAAACCGCGGACTTTAAAATCCGCGGCGTATTGTTACTCTTTTTCTTCGGCTACCTTTTAAAAGCAACCACTATATTTTCCGCAGTGCCGCCCACAAATACTTAACTTAAAGTTTATTCTGAAATATAAGCTAAAAGACCGGCTTCTCTTGATTTTTTAAGAGATCTCGAAATCACTCGCTGATGCTTGGCACAGGCGCCTGTCACTCTGCGAGGAATTATTTTACTTCTCTCGGTCACATAATTCTTCAAAAATTCAACATCCTTATAATCTACAGTTTCCTGACCGTCCATGCAGAGTCTGCATTTTTTTCTTCTTATTCTTTTAAAAAGTCCGCCCGGTCTTCCGCCGCCGAAACTTTTAGCTTTTGGTTTACCTATCATTTTTCAAATCCTCCTGGTGTTGATCTTTCAAACTTTCTTTCACTAAATTGCGAATATACTCTGACATTGTCTTTTCAAGATGGTCGGTGCAAGACACAAGACCCTGATAGGTCTCTTCGTCTAAAAGCACTCCTACATTACGTGA
>CAILUR010000099.1 GCA_903837445.1 uncultured bacterium
AAACATTATCATACGCTTTTATATTACCTTAATTAAAGCCACATGTAAATCATTGTAATCAAATGTCGTGTTTTACTTCTCGCCCTTATCCTTTTTCTTCATTTCTGGCTCTATCAATTTCATAAACTTTATCCCCGCAAAAATCAACAAGATTATCATTCCTACCGAGGGGGCTATCAGGACCCACGGAATCTCGTGGTCGGTTTTGTAGTCCATATAGGCGTCTGTGCCTGCTATGTAGATGAATAGCCACGGTAACATACAGAGCCACGACCAAAAGACATATGGCAGGAACTTTATTTTTGTTAAGCCAAAGCCATAGTTTACTATTTCTGCTGGCACTAATGGCACAAAACGAATAATCGCCACCAGATACCAACCAAATTTTTCCGTGAGCGCATCAATTTTTATAAATAGTTTTTTCTTCCCCAACAGGTCAATAAACAAATCCCTCGCTAGAAATCTCGTAAGTAAAAAAATTATTATTATTCCGAGAGTAGAACCGAGACTTGCCGTTACCATACCTGTAAAGGTTCCGTAAATTGTCCCGGCAAATACAGTGAGCGCGATTGTGGGGACTCCAAAAGAAAAAGCCACTCCGAAAATTAATATAAAAACCGTCGCGCCAAGCACCCCATTTGTCCGAATCCAATTCTCCAACAAAATCAAGCGATGCATAAGATGATAGTGTCTAATCAACCATATTGCCGCCACCACTATAATTATAAAAATAACAAATTTTAAAATGTCTATTTTTTTCATAGGTTTATTATACCTCAACTCAGAACATTTTAAACCAATTATTCGTTCACTATCACATTGGTAACTGTTTCAGGTTTGTTTTTTGAACTACCGTGGCGGAGGACCACTTCTTTAGGAAGGAAAAATGCTATAGGGATAGCAAGTGCTACTATAAAGGCCCCTACCATAAAAGCATCTTGAAAAGACATTACCATAGCAGATTTTATCGCTCGGGTAAATATATCCATTTTTGCCACTGATGCCGCGTGAAGATATGTTATTCCCGCAGAGTGGGCGTGTGCGGCAACTCCTGCTTCTTGACTATACACCGCGCCACCACTGTAAGCATATTTCATAGTGGAGTTTACTGCGTGATATAGCGGTGAAGTGCCTGTCTTTATTCCTTGGCTTAGCACTCCTATATGATAACTCGCTCTGGTGGATAATGAGGTGGCAAAAAACGCAATCCCGAGTGAGGCGCCCACCTGCTGGATTATACTGTTCATAGAAGAAGCCATTCCAATTTTACTCTGAGGTATGGCATTCATAGATGCCGCCGTCACAGGCGCCATAAGTAATGCCATTCCTAAACTTCTTATCAGCATAGGATATATGATATCCCACACGCTGGTATTAAGATTTATTGTTTTATAGGCAAATAAACTTGCCGCCATTAAAAAAAGTCCTATCACAGAAGGCACCATAGGTCCAACTTTGTCGCTCATTCTTCCTACAAAAGGAAACAGCAATGCCATAAAGAGCGCCGCGGGAAGCATCATAAGCCCGCTTTGCAGTTCATTGTACCCCATTTGCTGTTGCACAAATAAGGGAATCAAAAAAGTTCCTCCAAACAAGCCAATAGACCGTACCACTGAAATAATCGCGGCTATAGTGAACACCGGATATTTAAAAAGATCCAAATCCACAATTTTATTGTCTATGTGTAATTCCACAAGCAAAAATCCTATAAAACTTAAAAACGATAAAATAAAACAAGTGAGAATAAAGGGCGAGAACCACCCTTCTTTTTGTCCTTTTGACATACCGAGTAAGATAGTCACCAGAAAAACTAATAAAAAAGAAAAACCCCAGAAATCAAAAGGCCGTTTTACTATTTTATGCGGTTTATCTTTCATAAGCATTTCATATGCCGCCATAAAGGCTATAATTCCCACTGGCAAATTAACAAGAAATATCGACCGCCACCCAAAATAATTTGTGAGATATCCGCCCAGCGTGGGACCTATAGCAGGGCCAGCAATGATACCAATGCCCCATATCCCCATTGCCTTGCCTCTTTCTTTCTGTGGAAAGACCTCTGTTATCATCGCCATACCAGTAGGCATAAGCGCGCCACCACCGAAAGCCTGTATCACTCGCGCGCCTATGAGCGACTGCAAGTTCCAAGCAAAACCGCAAAGCACTGAGCCGAGAGTAAAAATAAAAAGACTAGCGATAAAAATATTTCTATAGCCTATTCTATCCCGAAGCCAGCCAGTGAGCGGCATAAGAGTGGCAAACGCCAACATATAACCTGTCATAGTCCACTCTATATCATCTATGCCGACTCCAAAGTCAGCCATAATAGCTGGAATAGATACATTTACTATACTGGAATCAAGAGTGGCCATCATAGTTGCTATACTGACGATTGCCATAACCACCCATTTATAACCCTCTGGAAACTGTTCGTGAGTTTCTCTTTCCATTTTTATCCTATCAGCATAATATTTATTATTTTATTTTTATCTTTATTACTACACTCGCGCCTACTCTGAGAGTCGTGTTTGGATGTGGGTCAAGTTCTATTCTTATCGGTATTCTCTGTTCCATTTTTACAAAATTCCCTGAAGCATTATCCGAAGGAATAAGAGCAAAAACCGAAGCTGCTGACTTTCTTACTTCCGTTACTTTTCCAGTCAGCTTTCCCCCCTCGTCTATAGTGATAAATACTTTTTGACCAGGTTTTATATCTCCTACTGATTTTTCCTGAATGTTTGCTGATATCCACGCCTTGTCTATGTCGGTAATGGTAAAAGCCACCTGATTGCCTTCTAAAAGATTTCCTGCCTGTGCTGTCTTTTGAATCACTATGCCACTCGCTGGACTCTTTATATATGTCCTTTCAAGGGCGAGCTCAGTGATAAAAAAATCTGCTTTTGCAGCGGCGGCATCGTTTCGTGCCCGGTCAAGCGCCTGTTTGCTTATCCCGTTTAACATTGCCTCGGCGCGTCTGAGGTCCTTTGCCGTCATATCTGCCTTGGCTTTTGCCTTATCATAATTTGCCTGTGCCATTCTGTGGTCCAGTTCAGCAAGGATTTGGTCTTTTTTAACCATATCG
>CAILUR010000100.1 GCA_903837445.1 uncultured bacterium
CAAAGGCCATCCGGTTACTCTCGCCCTCTGGACAAAAAAGACACCCTCTCACATATCGCCGCCGCAACTGATTATTATCACACCCCTGCTTATGTAGGGTTGTATAAGGCAGTAAAATTTTTAATGCTACTGGCGGTTGCGTTGGGGCTTTTGGCATTGGGATATCTTTTATATCATTTGATTGCTTTGCAACTCAAAAAGAAAAACCTCTCAAGCAATCACGATGCTTTTATTGAAGAAGCAATGCTCCTTATCACTAACAAAAGCTTTGTGGCGGCAAGTAATATGTTAAATGAGTATCACGAGCTCGTGCCTGATAATGCTCAGGTGACAGCGCTAAAGACCCGCTTAGATATTGTAATTAAGGACTATGATGCCGAGGGGGACCCTAAAAAAGCAGAAGCTGCGATTATCAAAATTGAGAACTTACAGAAAAAAATTAACAAAGGAAATATATTGGAACTAAATGAAAAAAAAATACTTAGTAATTTGCCTGCCCACGAAGCGGTACTGCTTTTGGAACAGTCAGAACAGTTGGAAAGTACAGGGAATATAAGAAAAGAAACACAAAGGATATGTACTCTTTGTGACAGCTTGGTGGAGACGGGAGATATCAGGAAGGCAAAGGCGGAAGCGGAAAAACAGATAAGAAAAATATCGGATGTTGCCAGTCGCGATAAAATCAAAAGCCTGCTTGATGAAATAGAAAATAAAATGAAAGAGAATGAAAACAAGTTTAAAGAAGCGCAGGCGTTTATTACAAAAGAAAGTTTTGACAAGGCAAAAGTCCTGCTGTGGGAAATTAAAGTTTCTGACCACGAGTATCCGGAAGCTATGGACTTATTAAAAAATATTGAAATATCAGAAAAAACTTTAATATATAATCTCAAACCAGAAAAGACAGGAAAGGATTTAACCCTTTACAAAAAAGAAGTCATTATGTTTGCTCGGCCAGACAAAATAGAACCAGATGTGGCGCTGGAGAATGCGGCGATAAGCAGGGATAAACATTTTAAATTAATAGTGGTCGGCACAAAAGTCATAGGCGAAAATTACGGCACTAATGGGACTTGGATTAGGGGCGAACAGATAGAAAAAGCAGAAATAGAAAGTGGAGATGTGATAAATATAGCCAAGGCATATCAAATGACAGTATATATCGCAAAGGGCGATGCCGCCTATGGGGCTGATATGAGCAAGGTGACAGCCAAAAGCACTATACTTGCTGGCGAAGTAGAAGACCTATTATCAAAGTCCTCAAAAAAGAAAACCTCAAACGGAAGTAAAGAAGTGGCAGGAGTTTTTATTACTGCTACGGATAGTGATTATATTATGCTGATAAAAAGAGTCCCCACGGCTTTTACTACAGCAGGGATTATATTTAACGAGACCTCGCCTTTGGCTTTTGGAGTAGAAAACGGAGTGGCTTTTTTAGCTACCCCAGAGGGTATTCAGATACTGGTTCCAGGTATGAGTGTGGGTTATAAAGGAATTAAATATAAAGTGTATACTAACTAATTAGGCCGCTACTGGCCGGACAGGAAAATTTCTATGGCAGAGAACAGCCAGGTCACGCAACACCTACAGGTCTCACTCGTAAAACGGCTGTTCGCGGCAGGCAGTCATAAACAAGCCATAGAAACTTTTATCCCCCTATTGGAAATCTATAAAAACGATAATGAAAATCCCATAATGAAAGAAGGACTTTTATATTTTTATGCGGCGAGTGCTGCGCTTTTCCTCCTTGCCAAAAAAAATAATAAA
>CAILUR010000101.1 GCA_903837445.1 uncultured bacterium
CATCTTTCACCTTGTTTTATATATAGAGAGTCCTTTTGCCGTTGCCAATCATTAAGTCGATATGGCTTTTTTCCCTTTCGCAAATCATATCTTCTTCGTAAATAAAAGTGTCCGAGAACAAACTTATCACCATTTTTTTATCTAAAACTTCCCACATCCACTTCCAGAAATTACTGTGAAACAGTTCTTTGGAAGAAAGCGAAATATTGAACAATGGGTCAACCTTCAGATCCGAAATTACTTTAGCCAACATGTCATTCATTTTAAAACTCCTTTATTTAGATTTGTAATTCTCATCCGATATTTATGCCGCTCCGGTCATAAAAAATTGATTATTGTATGTGACTGTGGTTATGGTGCTTTCTTTTATGTGCAAACACAATTCCCTAAAGGTTATCACTCTTTCTTTGGGGCAATTTTTCTTTTTCAAGAGACTTTCATATCCACTCATAAGTATCTCTTTTATCTTTTGTTCCACTTCTTCCATAGAAAAACATCTGCCGCGCTCCAACATCCGCTGATAGGCGTGCTGGCTTAAATTCAACTGTTCCGTATGATAACCAAAGCTGTTGCCTGGGCAATTCCTTTCCTTTTCATTTCCCATTTCAGCACCTCGCTCAATTATTTGACTACATATCAATATAAGCAAATCACATGCCAAAAATAACAGTCAATGAAATATGGGAAAAATACGAAAAGTTATAAACAAACCATCAAAATTTGACAACAAATGGATAAAATGAATTAGACAAGATTAGACCGCCCATACCCCTTTATTTGTATGGGCCAAAAACCGCAGTGTTTGATGCTCTTTTACAAATACAACCTCAAAACTATATCGTTATTGTGCCGTCTTTTTCCGGCAATATCACTTTACTTTTGCACATATCCTTAAAAGCAGTCGCGCCTTCTGTATGCACTGGTATAACGGTCTTTGCATTTACCCCGTTTAACATTTTTTGCACTCCAGTCGCATCCGCGTGCCCTGAGCAATGTATCTGCTCAAACTTTAAGCCAAAATGCTCAAGCCAGTTTTGCAAACAATCCTTCTTGGCTTCAAACCCTTCGCCATCCAAATAATGCTCTGACATAGAATAAATAAATGTGCCTTTGTTCGGTTTAATATCTATCAGTTGAGAGAACTCGCTTTCGGAGGCGAACATTACCACATCCCCGATATTTTTCTTCACCCATTTATAGTCCACTGCATTTGCCAGATATGGCTTTGCGTAGTTTAATATCCTTTTTTCATCATCTGAAATATCAGCATCTTTTTTAAACACCAACATATTTTTATTATTTTTCAAAGTGGGCAGTCCCGTTATCAATTGCCCCGCATTATCCAAAGCATAAAAGAAACCAGGACTGGCAAGTAAAACTTTTTTTGCTTTTACTGCGGCATTATAGAGGCTTCGGACTCGGTCAATATTTCTAAAAGAAAAGTTAGCATAAGTAATCCCTTTTGAGGCCTTCATAGCTTCGTAAAGTCCGCTTTCTACATCCGCCTCTGTCATATTCTTTTTATACAACCCTTCTAGCTTGCTCTGCACCCGTGTGCCTTCGCATATCAAGGTCTGAGCTTCATACTGTTTTGCGGCTTTCATAAAGTCCTCTGTCATATTGCCTTTAAAGCCGTGAAACCTAAAGTCCCCAGTGTAGGCGATAACTCCTTCCAGAGTTTTTATAATAAAGCCATAAGCACCCGGAGTAGAATGATCCACATGCACAGGAATAACAGTAATGTCCTTTATCTGTATCTTATCTCCAGTTTTAAATTCTATTACATTTCCATTATCTTCACTCTTAAAATAAGGGTTTACCGTATTGTAAGCATCATTCAATTTTTTTGCGCCGTAGCCGAGATACACTGGAATCCCTGAATCTATATCCCCTACATCCCCCATATGGTCCTGATGAATATGTGTCAGAAATACAGCATCAAAAGCCGGAGCCTCATATTTCAAATCACAGTCCTGCAGAGTTTCCTTGGCGTAAACTCCTTTTATTTTTGGAAGCATACCAAATTCAAAATAGTCCCTCATACCAAGCTTGTCTCTCGGACTTAAAAAATCAAAACCATCATAATACTTTTCATTTCTTGTAAAGGGTGTGCCGAAATCAAAAAAGACCCGCGCTTTTTGCGTTTCCAACAGGATTTTATTACCACCTATTTCCCCGGCGCCCCCGTAAAATGTCAATTTCATATTTGCCTCCCTGGCATCTAACTTATTCCAAATTTATCCATTTTTGATTTTAAAGTATTGAGTGCAATATCAAGGGCTTTTGCCGCGTCTGATTTATTATTACCTGTTTTCTCCAAAGCATTTTGAATAGCACTTTTTTCTGCTTCCTCCATAGTCATAATCCCGCTCGTGGCTTTTACCAATGTTGCTGGTTTTATGCTATTTTTTACAGGCGGCATTTCTTCAATCATTTTTTCAAAATCTTTTCCCACCGCTTTAAGCAATAACACTCTGTTCAAAAATTGAAGAAGTTGGCGCGCATTTCCCGGCCAGGTATAATTCTGCATCAATTTTATTTCTTTACTATCCAGCACTCGCCTGGCATGTCCGAGCCTTGCAAAACCTATCAAAAAGTTCATAGCTAATAGAGGAATATCTTCTGGCCTCTCTCTCAAAGGCGGAATTTTAAGTTCTATTCCTGAAATACGATAAGCCAAATCTTCTCTAAACTTTTCTTGATCATAAATGTTTTTATTTGTCGCGCAGATTATCCTGACATCTACCTTTTTTTCCGCATGTTCTCCCAATGGAGTCACTGAAAAATTTTCAAGCACTCGCAATAGTTTTGCCTGAAGCGATAAAGACATTTCTGAAATTTCATCTAAAAATACTGTCCCACCTTCGGCTTCTTCAAAGATTCCTTTGGCATCGCGGTCTGCTCCCGTGAATGCACCCTTTTTATATCCAAAAAGTTTTGCTTCCATAAGACTTTCCGTTACTGCGGCGCAGTTCATTATGCGATATGCCCCTGCTCTGCCTGACAAACTTTGAATTTTTTCCGCTATCACATCTTTTCCAGTACCTGATTCTCCAGTGATAAGCACTGAAATATATTTATCAGCTTTTAACATTTGGACTTTTTTCATTAAAGTTTTCATCACATCACTTTTATAAATCACACTTCTTCCTGTAAAACTGTAAGCCGCCGACTTTACCATATCATTCTCGGTTATGTTGTTCTCAGCAAGTTTTTTAATCATTTCTACCAGACTCGGATTTCCATCTTCAAACTGCCAATCAAAACGCTGTTCATAAGTATATTTCACCCAGTCAAGTACATCATCCCGTTCTGTGTCTTTGGTATCTTTTTGGTTTAACTTATAAATAGTATTTAATCTTTTAAAATTTTCATCGCTGACTTTTTCTTCTGTTTTTATTACATCCAGCAAGTCCTTTCCTTTTTCTGGTTCCCTAATATATTTTCTAAAAAATGCCATATCTTTTTCTTCCAAATGGAACCTGTCCGCAAGCGCATACCAAAACACTTTCTTTTTCGCTGAAGTAAGGGCTGCCAAAGAATTTTTTATTGTGGTTTTGTGCTCTTCCAGCAAACGAAGCCCCACGAGATAGATATTTTCATACGGGCTTTCTACATATTTGGCAAGGTCTTCAGCCACCGATGAGGCCTTTGAGAACTCAATGTCTGCCTCCTTTACCACAGTATTAATAAGCGCCGAGGCAATGTAATACTCAATTTTGTGTGCTGTAACAATAAGATTTTTCATTTTACTCTCCTTTTTGACTTTTACTTCTAATTCTTTATTAAGCATAATTCGTGCCACCTCGCAGCTGCATATTTTAAAGCCAATATAAGTAAACCCAAGCAAACCGATTGTCAATTCCTGACAAAAATCGTCAACTATTTTAATTTATTATTTAAGCCGTGGTGTTACCTGTTTTTATTACCCTTTGAACCGCTATTGTACTTTGAGCAGTCTTACCAGGAACAAACTAAGTTCAGGTACATAAGTGACTATCATAAGGCCGGTGATAAGCATAAGCAAAAAAGGCAGGGTAGATTTGGCAAGTTCCATAACTGGTTTTCGGAAACGGAAAGACGCTATGAACAGGTTCAGCCCTGCTGGTGGAGCATTGTAACCTATTTCTAAGTTAGTTAGAAATATCATAGCCATATGAATAGGATCTATTCCAAAGTTTTTAGCTATCGGCACTATGAGTGGGATAACTACTATGACCGCTGAAAATACATCCAACACAGCGCCGACAATTATTAAAAATATATTTAGCAAAAGTAAAAAGATTATTTTATTATTTACATAGGTCTTCATCCAGTCCAAAATTTTCATAGGGATTTGCTCATCCACCAGATAGTTGGTAAGCCCCATAGCAGACCCCAATATGACAAAAATCCCACCAACCACTACCATACTCCCTCTTATAACTCTGGGAATATCTTTCGTGAGATTTAAATCACGGTAGATAAAGACCTCAATAAAAAAAGCATAAGCGGCAGTGATTATCGCGGCTTCTGAGGCAGTAAAAGTTCCGCTATAGATTCCGAAAATTACTAAAAAAGGTAAAGGGATTTCCCATATCGCGCCTCGCAAAGCTGCTTTTATTTCTTTGAAAGAGGTCTTCTCTATCTTTTCCACTTTTCTTCCCTCTTTGAGCGCCAGAAACGACATAAGAATTAAAAGGATTATACCTGGAATAATTCCCGCCACAAACAACTGCATAATACTCACATTTGCTATAATGCCATAAAGAATTATCAAAAGACTCGGTGGGAACAATAGCCCCAAGCTTCCCGAAGTGGTGAGCAGGCCTAAGGAAAACTTTTCACTGTAACCCGCCTTAGTCATTACCGGATATAAAATACCTCCGAGCGCTATTATGGTGACTCCTGAGGCGCCGGAAAAAGAAGTGAAAAAGGCGCAGGCAACCAAGGCCAGAATAGCCGTCCCTCCACGGAACCAACCAAACAAGGCCTTGAAGAGGCGTATAAGCCTATGTGGGGTTTTGCTTTCTGCAAGAATATAGCCAGCGAAAGTAAATAAAGGAATGGCTATAAGCACTGGCGAAGATGCCAAGCGGTTGATTTCTATTATCACTGCAGAGATATCGATGCCTGCCATAAAAAACAGATACAATGCAAGCCCGCCAAATATTATAAATAAAGGCGTGCCAATCACCGCGAGAAAGATAACTACAATAGTCGAAAGTATAGCAATCATTTTTTTCTCCTGCCAAACGAATCAAAAAATCTTTGGAGAAAAATAAGCGCCATAAAAAAGAAAGTCCACGGAATTATTAGTTCAAGCACCCAAACAGGCATAAATAAAATTGTTTCTGTTTCTGACATTTGATTTCCTATAAAAATAATGGCTGCCCATAACAGCACTCCACAAATCACAAAAGAGACAAAGTTCACTAAAAGGTTCACAAGGTTTTCGTTGAATTTTTTTAATTGTTTTGAAATGACATCCAGATTTATATGCCTGCCCTTATAAGTCGCCAGCGCGGCTCCCAAAAATGCCACCCACAAGACCATATAGCGGGTGAAAAGTTCAGCATTGGATATGCCTGTATGAAAAAACAAGCGCAAGATTACTTGTAAAAACGACATTCCCAAAAGTGCCGCAAATACAGCAATCACAAGCCATTTTTGAAAGTTATATAAAATATAATTTAAGCGCCGAAAAATTTTAAGCATTCACCCTCTTTTTATCTTGGGATAATAAATTATTATTACTTCTTTACACTTTTCAGATACCCCAGCATTTCATCCAGTTGTGCCTGTGTATAAAACTTGCCCACCAAATCTTTCGCGGTTTTCACGCTGACATCTTCAAAAAACTTTTTATCTTCAGCCGTGCTGATAGTAGTAAAGATCATTCCCTGTTTTTGTATCACTGCCAAGGCATCATCATTTTCTTTTCTTGATAATTGAGTGAGCTTGGTAAAATATTTTTTGGAAAGGGTTTTAATCAGTTTCTGTTGTTCTGGAGTGAGTTTGTCAAATGCTTTTTTATTAATCAATATCCCTCCAGGCACATTTGCTATCTTCATATCGAGCATATACTTGACTTTTGTATTCCACTGAAGTGCTATCGCTGATAAGGGTGAGCCATATACGCCTTCTATCAGACCTGTCTGCAAGGACTGCATTACATCCACCAATGACAATGGGATAGGCGTAATCGCCAGGTTTTTAAACATTGTCCCGACCAGTGCATCGTTGCCCCAAATCCACATTTTTATACTCTGGAAATCTTTCAAGGACTCTATTTTCTTTTTTGAAAAGACATAAGCAAACCCTACTTCAGGCCAGCCCAGTATAACCAGTCCCTTTTTTTCAAACTCTTTATCAAAAAACGGGCTCATTTTTTCCATTACATAATCTATATCCTTATAATTTTTAAAAATCATAGGCAAGTTTAACATTCTGACTTCTTTTACCACTTCGCCCATTCCCTGTGAAGTAAAACCCGCCGCCTGAAGCTGATTGATTTTCATTTTTTTCAGGACATCTGTCTCATCTCCGCTCACGCCTCCGGAATAAAACCGAAACTCCACTGCCCCACTTGTTTTTTCTTTCAGCTCAGTATTAAAGTCCTCCATAGTGTTCATCCAGGTGGAGCCTTCTGGCGCCACAGACGCGAACTTAATTACGGTTTTAACCTCAGCCGCAGAAAGTCCAGCCACCAAAAGTAGTCCCAATACCAAAGCAATTATTATTTTTTTCATTTTTTACCCCCGTTTTTTTATTAGAAATAGTTTTCCATTTTTTTTGCTAAAATTTCAATTTTCTTTTTCGCTACAGCGGTGAAAAGTTTTTCCGGAATAAGCGCATCGTCAGCATTTCTAATTGCTTCCACATAGCCTGTAAATAAGGCCTTGTCCTGCATAGCAGGCGCGTAAAATTTCGCCATATAGAAATCCGCCATTAAAAACTTATTGCCCGAAATTGCTTTTATCCTGTCATACTCTTTTTTTGCCAGAGCTGGATCTCCACCAAATAATTTCGGCATACTGTAATAAACTATCATAAAGAGATGCGGAATCCCGTAAAAATAGGTATCATCCAATTCTATGACGCGTTCTACCATAGCCCTTACTTTTGGCAGGTCAGCAATATCTTGGGCTGAATTTTTACTCAAGTTAATATATGAGCCCCAAGAAAAAGCCGTCCAAAAAAGTGCAGGCACTTCATCTTTATTGAAACTCGCGAGGGTTGCCTTAAAATCATCTAAATTTCCATCAGCGACTTTTTCAAAATCACTATTTTTTCGAAGAATTCTCATCCCATATTCTTTTGACCTTAAATAAAATATCTTTGCTCTTTTCTGATTCTCTCTGTCCTGTACTGCATCGACCGTAGCGTCTTCTAAAAACGCCAGTGCGTACATTCCATATAGTTTACAACCCTTAAGCAGAAGTTCATTATTCTCATAATCGGCGGCCTTTATAAGTCCGTCAAGCAATTTTAGATTGGCAGGAATAGCCACCTGTGCGAACTCCGTGTCCTGTTCCTGAAAAAACGCATCCACCACATCATCCATTATCGTAGCGGTGGTATTCGCAGTAAGTTTTCTTATGGAACAACCCGAAGCCATCAGCATAATAAATATTGTAAAGACAAACAACGCGAGTATTTTTTTATTCATAAGTTTTTTCCCCTCCAGCAGGCGGAATATCTACTTTTACAGTAGTGGTATCCCCATCAGCAAAAACTTTACAGCCTTCAAGTTCGGCGAAATGCCCATCCGTATCCGCCACGGCATAGCCAATATCTTTCGCATACCAGTATTCGTTTTTCTTCGCCACGCTATTGTCGCCCTCGTTTACCATAACTTTTATATGTATGGCATCAAATTCCCCAGCAGGCGCTTTGACTTTTTCAATTCCAAAACACTCAAACTCCGAAACGATTTTTTTGCTCAAAGGAATAAAAAGGATTACAGCTTCGCCTTTTCCTTCATATTTCCAAGTCTCACCTTTTACCGCTGGATATTTCATTATCTGCATTTCTGGAATAATATCTACATTTATAGAAAAATTAAAAATCGGAAACGGATACTTTATCCTGCGCATATAAACGCCTTTTTCATCTGTCCTCATCATATATCTTATGTCAGCTTGGGGCGCATAAAAGTAGCCATAGTCCTTGCCTTCTATTTTTTCGCCTCCCGCAACTGTCGCTTTTATTTTTATTTTTTTTGTTGGCTCTTTTTTAAAATACCCACTCAGATAAAGGGTATTCCCGTTTGTAATAGGATAAAAGTTTGAAACCGAGTCTGCTGGTATAACGGTGGGAGTAATAATAGGATTAGAGGCGACAGTTTTCTCATCGGAAACTGCAGCCATAAATATAAAAGGCACTGTCAATAATAGACACCACAAGCTTAATTTCTTCACATTTTCTCCTGTTAATACTGTTGTTTTTTCAAACAAAAGCAATATTAGATTATCACATAGGGTTTACTGTGTCAATGTTTAGACCAAGAGTTTAGGTTAAAGGTTTACCTGTTTTTACCATTATTAAATAGAAAAACGGCGTGGGACTTTCCCCGCGCCGTTTTGGTGTTTTGTTTACTTGTTTTTTACTTCAGCGCAAGCTTCCTCATAGGCTTTATACATAGCATCCATAAGCGGGGTTTTCCCTTCCATATTATCCGCAGTCACATCCCACATAAAGACTCCTGCGAGTTTTCTTTCCACAATTGCGTATTTAACTTTCAAAGCTATTGATTTTTCGTCATCATAGGTCAAAATCCCAGCCTGTTTTCCTGTCTGCATACCACTAAAAAATCCAATTACACGCTCAATAGGATTCCATTTTGAATCCACAGAATCTTTGGCAAGGTAAGGCACCTGCGCGCCATCATCCCAATGCTTGCTCCAGCCATTATCAATCAGAGGGGCGAGCTGATTGTAGTTCATAAAAATATCTTCTGGCGTATTTGTCATTTTTACATAAAGCGCTTCTGCGTTTGGAAATTCGTGCCCGTAAAAAGGCACTCCTAACACAAGTTTTTCTGCAGGAATTTTTTTCGTTTGCGTCATATAGTCAATATAGGTTTCATCATTTACTTCCGTGCACGAATCATCCCCTTTTTTCAAGGCAGCATTATGTCCAGCGTGATCATTCCACGCACCGTGCATATCATATGCCATTAGATTTACATAGTCCATATACTGAATAAACATAGGATATTCAAGCCACTGCTGTGACCAGTTAGTGCCACCCACAGCCGCCGTAATCAACCAAGGAGTACCAGTGCCAGTAGCCGCAGTAAAGGCTTCTCTGGTTTCTTTTATCAGTAAAGGAAAATTATATTTATCGGCTTCAGTGTTTGGAAACTCCCAATCAAAATCAGCACCATCTTAGCCATTTTCTTTTATAAACTTTACAAGATTTTTTGTGAAGGCTTTACGAAGGACAGGACTTGCCGCTACTTTTTTAAAATTTTCATTTGCCTTTTCGTTGGCGCCGCCTATTGAAGTAATGACCTTGACGCCTTTGGAATGCGCCGTCGCTATCATATCAGGTTCTAGATAGTTGCCCCCATAAGAGAAAGTCCCATCTGCTTCGGGAATAATAAACGCGTGTGCAATGTGAGTGACTTTGTCATAAGGCAGATTTGCCGCTCTATAGCCACCCACCCAGTCCGGATAATAAGCCAAAAGTATTTTTCCGCCATTGGCCGCCACCAGCGAAAAAGAAAATAATACAAATAGCACAAAAGTCATTAAATATTTTATTTTTAATTTCATAAGCACCACCATTTTTGGGATTTTGCTTTCACTTTATAAAAATATATTACCATAAAAAGCATACAGGTGTATTTTATATTTCAAACCCGTTATTTTTTATCACAGCCGCATACCAACGACCGCTTTTTTTTATAGTTCTTTTTTGTGTAGCGAAGTCCACACGCACTATTCCAAACCTTTTTGAATACCCACGGCACCATTCAAAATTATCCATAAGAGACCAAGCAATATACCCTTTTAAATTTGCACCCTCTTGAACTGCACGCGCACAGGCACTTATATACCCCTTGTAAAAATCCACCCTGTTATCATCCTGCACGACGCCGTCCACGATATTTTCGTCATCAAATGCCGCACCATTCTCCGTGATATACAATTTTGGTTTCCCATAATCCTTATGCAGTCGCATTATGGAATCATAAATTCCCTGCGGTTCTATTTCCCAATTCATACCTGTATATTTTCTTTCCGGCTTTTGCGCGCCCCACATACAGCCCTCCCAATCAAACAACTTATCTTTCCCATTATCCTTGGCACGAAACGGCGAATAATGATTTATACCTATATAATCACAAGGGTTATCTTTTATAAACTTCAAATCATCCGCATCCGGTTTGAATTCAAAATTATATTTTTGTTTGTTAAAAGAAATAATGTCTTCAGGATATTTTCCAAAAAACAATGGGTCCATATACCAGCGGTTTAAAATTCCGTCAGCGATAAGCGCCTTGGCTTTATTTGATTTCGTATCTTCATCAGGGTACACTGGCGCTATCACTTGCGCTATGCCTATCTCGCCATCGCCTATCACTTCCCTAAAGCGTTCCACCGCTTTTGCGTGCGCAATATTTATATGATGCGACACCATACACTCGGCAAAATGGTCATTGCGTTTATCAGCGGGCGGTTGCCCTTTTCCCACATAGCCTTCGTAAGCTACTATCCACGCCTCGTTAAAAGTAGTCCATTTTTTTACTCTGTCCCCATAAGCCCTAAAACAAAACTCAGCATAATCCGCAAAGACCTCTGCCGTTTCCCTATTTTCCCAGCCACCATTTAGCATAAGCGCCTGCGGGAGTTCCCAGTGATAGAGCGTCACGAGCGGAGTGATTCCATTTTCAAGAAGTCCGTTTATCAAATTATCATAAAACCGCATGCCATCAATATTGGGTTCGCCAAACCCTTTTGGAAATAACCGTGGCCAATTTATTGAAAACCGATACACCTTCAAACCAAGTTCTTTCATAAGCAAAATATCTTCTTCATAGCGATGATAATGGTCACAGGCGATATCCCCATTTTCATTATTATCTACTTTCCCAGGGATATGAGAAAAGACATCCCACACGGATTCGCCTTTTCCAGCTTCCTTCCAGGCGCCTTCTATCTGATACGAAGAGGTCCCCGCTCCCCATAAAAAATCTTTTGGAAATATAATTTCAGCCATTAAAAAAAACCTCCGGTAAATTATATTGTCAAAAAAACTTTACTTCAAGATACAAAAAAACCGCGGGATTTTCGCCCGCGGTTTTTTGAAAACTTTTTAACCCATTGTCACTTCTATTTTATGTGCTTTTTTATCCGAGAAGAGTGGCGCCTTGTTGCCTTTTATTACTTTGCCGTCCACTATCATTTTTACTACGCCTTTATTTACGCCTTTTGGATTTGTGACAGTAATATTATAATTTACTCCACGGAACATTCTCGTGACTTTAAACCCTTTCCATTTTTTCGGAATACACGGATCTACTGTCAAGCCATCATACTCTGGTCTCACTCCGAGAATATACCCCGAGACGCTTACAAAGTTCCACGCGCAGGCGCCTGTGAGCCAAGAGTTTTTTGCCTGTCCAAAATCCCTGTGTTCTTTTCCTGCTATTATCTGTGAATACACATAGGGTTCTGTCCAGTGAATATCAGCAATATCATTTGTCGCCGAAGGCACTATATTTTTGTAATATTCAAAAGCTATCTCGCCTCTGCCTATCATAGTCTCGGAAATAACTGCCCAAGGATTGGTGTGACAAAAAATACCAGCATTTTCTTTTATGCCAGCAGGCACTTCCGAAATTAAGCCCACATCTTTGCGATAGGCCTTATACCCAGGCCACATTTTGTTTATGCCATATTTTGAACCTAAATATTTTTTTACACTGTTAAGACATATTTCCGCTCTTTCCCCTTGTGCTACGCCGCTCATAATCGCCCAGACCTGACTGTTTATCCATATCTTGCCTTCTTTTGCGGTCTTAACGCCTATAGGTTCTCCATTATCTTTATACGCGCGGATATACCACTCGCCATCCCACGCATTTTTATTTATCCTATCTTTCATTTCATTTCCCATTTTGGTATATCGCTCCGCATCGTGAGTTTCTCCGATAAGTTTTGCGATATCTGTAATCAACCAAGCCGCATGTACAAACTGCATAGAGACCATAACAGACACGCCTGCGCCTTTTGGCCCTTTTATATTCAGCGAGTCATTCCAATCCGCAAAACCAGATTTGCAAAGTCCGTGATATGAAGTGGCTGTCCAAGAATATTCCATAGCCCTTTTCATATGTTCATACATAGTCCCTTCTGAGCCATCTGTAAAAATAACCGACTGGTCCAGAAACTTTACATCCCCTGTTTCTTTTATGTAATTATCCACAGCGAGAATTAACCAAAGATGATCATCTCCATATCCTTCACTGTCGCCTTTTTTTGTAAGCGGAAAGTATTGATGCATAGCCCTGCCTTCTGGGAACTGAATAGCCGCGAGGTCCATAAGCCGTTGCCGCACTTTAGAAGGAATCTGATAAGCAAACCCCAGCGTGTCTTGATTTGAATCCCTAAACCCCATACCACGCCCTATTCCTGATTCATAATAAGAAGCAGACCGCGACCAGTTAAAAGTGGTACGGCATTGATATTGGTTCCAGATATTTACCATTGAATTAAGTGCCGCATCTGGCGACTCTGTCTGATACTTGTTAAGCCCTTCCTGCCAATAGGCCTTTATCTTTTTGTATTCTTTATCTACTGCGCCTTTCACTGAATATTTTTTGAAAACTTTTTTTTCGGTGCCCATTTTTTCATTGTACCCAAGAATAAAAGTCACTTCTTTTTCTTCGCCGGGTTTAAGTGAGACATTTACATGCAAGCCACCAAACGGCGCCCACCCTATGGCTTCAGAATTACTACACTTGCCTTTTTGCACAGCTTCAGGATTGGCTTCCCCGTTATAGAGTCCTGTGAACTTGCCGCGTTCGCCATCATAGCTCTGCACTTTTGTGTCAGACCAAAAATACGAAAAATATTCCTTGTGCACATTGTGTCTGGTCAAATGATACATACAATTATTTCTAAACTTAGTTATTCCAATATTTAGGTTGTATTGAAAGTCCGTCATATCCATTACCGCATCCCACAGACAAAACTCCACATATGTAAATAAACTCAAATCTCTTTTTTTCTTTGAATTGTTTTTTACTTTTATGCGCCAGATTTCAAGACTCTCTCCGAGTGGCACCATATAAAGTGTTTCTGTCGCTATCTGCTCATATTCCGAACTTATTTTTGTATAGCTTAAACCGTGGCGACATTCGTATTTATATTTGCTTAAGTCGTGATTGGTAGGTTGCCAAGAAGCGGACCAATATTTTTCAGTGGCATTATCTCTCACATAAATATATCTTCCTGGTCTGTCGGAAGGCACATTATTATACCTATAGCGAAGTATTCTGCGGGAGCGAGGGTCTTTATTGAAACTATAACCGCCGCCTGTGTTTGAGATAAGCGCACAATACTCATCCACCCCAAGATAATTTATCCACGGCAGTGGGGTTTTTGGATTTGTGATTACATACTCCCTGTTCTTGTCATCAAAGTAACCATATTTCATATTTTATTCCTCCTAAAAGTTTAGTGGCAAAGCCACTTTTCGTTTTTTCTTTATCGGTAAAGCAACTAGAAATAAAGCATAACAAAACTACATTTTTTGTCAAATGTTTAAAATTTTAGTTTTAACAGACCATAGGTACTCAAAGGACTAAAAATATTTATTCTACTGTTATACCACAGATTAAGCCGATTCCCCTTCTACAAGTTGCGGTTTAAAAACTACCTTTTCCGAAATATCTTTTTTCCCATTTTTAATTATTTTCATCATAAGTTCCGCAACCTTCTCTCCAATTTCCACGAGAGGTTGTTTTATCGTGGTAAGCGTAGGAGTCATAAAAGAAGCAGCTTCAAGATTGTCATATCCTATCACCGATAGATTGCCTGGTACATCCACTCCTGCTTTTTTCGCCTCGTGA
>CAILUR010000102.1 GCA_903837445.1 uncultured bacterium
ACCTTTTACCGCTATATTATTATTTCCGTATTTCTTTACCACATTCTTTAAAATTACTTTCGCCATTTAAAACCTCCGCGAATTTTTCCATCCCTTTTGTTATGTCCACTCGCACAACCGGGTCGGTGTCTTCACTTATTTTACTGAAACAGTCAACCCCACTCGGTGCGTGCTTCCAAGAACCCCATATTGCTTATAGGCGTAATCAATTTCATACATATCAAGTTTAAGTCCGCCACCCACTACAAATCCAGCCAATATTGCTGGTCCTGCATAATTTTGATAATAATAATTTTTGTCAAACATTCCCTGATACTGATATCCAAGCCTTAAGACCACAAGATTTTTGTACCAGTATTCCATACCCATAGCTAAAATGCCGTTTGTTTCTATGGCTTGTGAATAATCCATTGTAACTGCTAAATTTTTAACACCCTTATAGGCAACACCAAGCCGAAAAGTTATCGGAAGCATAAAGGCTTCCCCAAAACCAAATTTCGGTCCTAAATTTTGAACCATAAAACCTGCCTGAAGTCCGGTCACAGGCAATTTATAAAGCACAGCCAAGTCTCCAGCAAAACCAAAAGCATTTTCAGTGGCTATCATTTCACTGAACATTTTCATCGTAACTCCGAGAGATAATTCTTTGCTGAGCTGAGTGCCATAGCCTAAGTTTACTCCGATATCACTCGCTGAAAAATCAGAAGTAGCCACGCCAAATTCATCCCAGCCTTTTATTGTCCCTGAGTTAACATAAACTACACTTAGACCAAAGGTTCCTGCATCACCAAAGGGATAAGCCAGGGCGAGATTATCATAGAAGATTCCCTGAAACCAAACTGAATGCATAAAAGAAATTTCAAACCCCGGCAATTGTGTAAGGCCTGCAGGATTATATTGGATAGCATTGACATCATCTGCAAGTCCAGTAAATGCAGCCCCCATTGAAATCGGTCTTACGCCTTGCTCCAATTTCAAAAAGACCGCTGCAGTGGTGCCCTGCTCAGCATAAATAAATGATGCGGTTATAATAACTGAAAACACTATAATTAATAACTTTTTAGCGCTCATAAAAACAACACCTCGTTTGAAAAAATATATCATTTATTAAATATACTGTCAACTACAAATTACACAGGGATTTTCAAACTTTTTCTTGATAAACCCCTTTAATCAATTACTTTTTTCGCTCTGTTTTACATCTCAAAACATCTTTCCTGTTTGTTATTTTAGACAACCTATAGCCCTAAAGGTTGCTTTTTAAAAACCACTTTTCCTATATAAAAAGGCGGGGACTTCGAAAAGGAAATCCCTGCCTTTTTGTTCCTATATTTAGCATAAATATATGTTATTTTCTTTTTCTTTTTACCAAGTCAATCACTTTAAGGCGGGCTATTTCTTTCATAAGTCCCGAATTAACCTTGTCAAAATCAAAATCCTTAGAGGTCTTGCTTTTCAAAAGTCGTTCTTTTTCTTCAAGTTTTTTCTTTGCTCTCTCTGGGTCTATTTCGCTTGCTATCTCAGCAGTTTCCACCAACAGAGTTATTTTAGCCGCAGTCACTTCGATATATCCTCCGCTTATCGCCATACCATCATCCGTGTTGTCCGCCTTTTTTATAGTAACCACACCCGTTTTTAAAACTGTGGCAAAAGGCGTATGCCCCGGAAGCACTCCAAAATCGCCGTCAATTCCAGGCGCAGAAAGCTCTTTTATTTCTCCTGAAAAAACTACCCTTTCAGGAGTAACTACTTCTATGTGTATTGTTTTATCAGCCATTTTCTATCCTCTCGCTATTTTTACTGATTTAAAACCTTAGCTCTCTCAATTACTTCTTCTATCGTGCCCGCCATATAAAATGCTTGTTCTGGAAGCTCATCTAATTCTCCATTTATCAACTTTTTAAAACCGGCAACAGTATCTTTAATCGTGACATACTTTCCGTCGCGACCTGTAAATTGTGATGCCACGAAGAAAGGTTGTGACAGAAATTTTTGAATTCTTCTTGCGCGCGCCACTACCAGTTTGTCATCTTCCGCCAATTCATCAATGCCGAGAATAGCGATAATATCCTGAAGGTCTCTGTATCTTTGTAAAATTCTTTGAACTTCGCGTGCCACCATATAATGTTCTTCCCCGACAATTTCAGGTGAAAGAATGCGTGAGGTGGAATCTAGCGGATCTACTGCGGGATAAATGCCAAGCTCAGTGAGCGGTCTGGAAAGGACTGTCGTCGCATCCAAATGTGCAAAAGCATTTGCTGGGGCTGGATCTGTCAAATCATCCGCAGGCACATAAATTGCCTGTACCGAAGTAATAGACCCTTTTTTTGTGGAAGTGATTCTTTCCTGCAGTTCTGCCATTTCAGTAGAGAGGTTTGGTTGATACCCTACGGCTGAAGGCATACGCCCTAAAAGAGCTGACACTTCCGAACCAGCTTGAGTAAAACGAAATATATTATCTATGAATAAAAGGACATCCTGTCCTGCCGTGTCTCTGAAATATTCAGCAGTGGTCAACGCTGTAAGTCCTACTCTCAAACGCGCGCCTGGAGGTTCGTTCATTTGTCCATACACAAGGGCTGTTTTTTTAATAACTCCCGAATCCTGCATTTCAAGTAGCAAATCATTTCCTTCTCTGGTTCTTTCGCCCACGCCTCCGAACACTGAATAGCCACCGTGTTCCTGAGCAATGTTACGAATAAGTTCCATTATCACCACTGTTTTTCCTACCCCTGCGCCGCCGAAGAGTCCTACTTTGCCTCCCTTTGGATATGGGCACAACAGATCAATAACTTTTATTCCCGTTTCAAACATTTCAGTTTTTGTAGAAAGATCTTCAAACGCAGGCGGATGCTTATGAATAGGACTATAGCCCGCAGCTTTAATCGGACCTTTGTAATCTACTGGCTCCCCGAGCACATTAATAACACGACCTAAAGTATCTTCCCCTACTGGTACCATTATGGGATTGCCAGTGTCAGTTGCTTTCATACCTCGGCGCACACCATCAGTGGAA
>CAILUR010000103.1 GCA_903837445.1 uncultured bacterium
ATAATATCTTTTTTTATCTTCTTTGTTAGGATAATTCAACCTCAAGAAAGCTGGCCCATAGACACTATACCCTAAATCTTCTTGTGTCCCGTATTTTTTATGTCCGTCCTTTAATTTAAAAAACACCTCGTTCATATGCCTGAGTTCTCTTTGATTTTTTTTGAATTCATCATAAGCAGAAGCATATGTGTGTTTTTCCACTAAATTAGTTTTAAGTCTTTTTAAAAACCCAGGTTCCTCAGCTGCCAAAATCTGCGTTATTTTATAAACTCCCTCAGGCGTCTTTTTATCTCCCGCATGAAGTTTTCTTCCCTGTTCTTCCCCTGTGCCTATTTCGTATTGTTTAAAAGGTTTCATATCTTTACCTATGAGATAAAGTTGCTTGTCTGCTTTATTGATATATATTAAATAGTTTTTATTTTCAAACTTTTTGGAAAGATAAGAAAAATCCCCAGCTTGTATGCTCGCAGCTATAATTAACATTAATATTATAAGATATATTTTTTTTATCATATGTACTTTCTTGCTCCGTTTTGGCTTTTAAAACAACCTTAATCTAAAATATTTATTTCCATTTTTGGTCTTTTGATAACCAAAAATTCCACTCCAGCTTCCTTAAATAGCTCCTGATATGATGGATCCGGATATGCGATATTTGTCACAAATCTTTTTATTTTAGCGTTGACGAGCATTTTTGCGCATATAGTACAAGGCGAATGGGTGCAATAAATAGTCGCGCCCTCGGTCCCAGCACCGTGTATGGCGGCTTGGATTATCGCGTTTTGTTCGGCGTGCACAGCCCTGCAGACTTCGTGTCTTGTCCCCGAAGCAATACCAAGCTGGTCTCGCAAACAGCCAAGTTCAAGACAGTCTTTGGTCCTTGCTGGCGCACCATTATATCCTGTGCTTATCAAGTGATTATTTTTTACTATTACCGCTCCCACATGATGTCGCAGGCAAGTGGACCGTTCAGACGCCAGATATGCCATTTTCATAAAATATTCATCCCAAGTAGGACGCGTGTAAGGCGTATACTTTAAGTCCTCAAGCATTTTATCTATTTGCGCATAAAGCCCATCCACTTTTCCCGAGTTGTCCAGTTTAATATCTGCGAGTGCAAAACATTTATCCAATTGCTGGGCAGTGGGGTCAGCAGAGTTTTCCGTGGCTTCCTGTTTGGTAAACTCTTCCAGCGTGGTGCTGTCGCCTATTCTGCCGCGTTTTTTTGCTCTATCAAATCTTACTTTAATATCTGCGGTAATGCCGACAAGTTTGAACCCCTGTAGACTAAGACGCAGCTCTTCTATTTCAGAAACATTTCTTATACTATCAATGACAGCCTGTGGGGCGTTTTTTATTTTAGGTACAGTGCGTTTGGCTAAAACCGACGCGCCTTCTTTGCCGCGCAATTCATTTCCTATCATAACTAAATTATTCCGCGTCACATCCAGTCCACGGGCTTTAGCTTCATCCCTTATGATATCCGACAATGACCGCTGTATGAATTTCTTTTTTTCCACAAGATATTTAATGGCCTCACTCTTCCCTGCCGCATTAGGTCCTGTAAAACCTAAAAACATACTTCACCTCCATAAATATTGAATGGGTACTATCTTTTTATTCTGTTGTAGAGCATACACAAAGCAAAAATAAAAGTCACCGTGACCACTATGGTCGCGCCTGAAGCTATGTCAAACACATACGATATCACAAAGCCACTCAGTGTGGCAACGAGTCCTATTATAACAGAAAAAATCATGACTTTTTTAAAATCCTTTGTTAACAACAATGCCGCAGAGGCCGGAACTATTAAAAATGCCGCCACAAGGATAATCCCTACAATTTTTATAGAGGCCACTACGGTAATGGAAATTAAAGTCAGCAGAGTAAAATAAATAAAATCTACCGGAATCCCCGAGACTTTTGCCGCTTCTTCATCAAAGACAAAAAACAAAAGTTCTTTAAATAAAACTGCCACAGTCACCAGCGCTATTACTCCCACCACGGAAATGACCACAATATCCGCGGCAGTCACGGCAAGAATATCCCCGAAAAGATATCCGAAAATATCAGCGTTATAACTTTTATTCATACCTATAAATATGACGCCCAACGCCATAGTAAAGGCAAAAAATATTCCTATGAGGGCATCCTCAGAAGTCCTGCCATTTTTTTTAGAGATTCCTATAAGCATTGCCACCACCCAGGCAAACACTATCGCCGCCACAGAGACATTCATATGCAATAAAAGTCCGAGCGCCACTCCTCCAAAAGCCGAGTGCGCAATACCATCACCTATAAAAGACATTTTTTTCAAAACTACATACACGCCTATGATAGAAAGGACTATGCTGGAAATGGCACCTGCTATAAGGGCTTTTTGCACGAACCCAAAGTTCAATGCCTCAATCATGGTCGTGTCCCTCCATTTTCCTGTAAACAAACTGCTGTTGTGCCATAAGTTCCACATCACAACCCGCTGTCTTTGCCATATCTGGATTTTTCAGAATTTCTTCCAAAGGCCCGTGCACATGCACGCTTCTGTTCACGCACGAAATCTTATTTACCTGTTTGGAGACTACTCCTATATCGTGCGAGACCATAAGTACAGTCAGTCCAAAATCTTTTTTCAAATCACTGAGCATATTATAAAAAGTCGCCTGATTTTGTGAATCCACTCCTGTAGTCGGTTCATCCAGTATAAGTAATTTTGGTTCACTCAACAAGGCTCTGGCTATCAAGACTCTCTGCCGCTGTCCACCTGACAAGGCGCCTATGGCTACAGTAGCATATTCTTTCATTCCGACTCTGGCTAATATTTCAAACGCCTTTTTTTTATTTTCTGTTCCGACACTTTTCAGCAGTCCAGTTTTTGAGTAGGCTCCCATTAAGACTACATCCAAAACGCTCACTGGAAAAGTAAGATCTATATCTTTTTCCTGCGGCACATAACCAATTTTTTGCCTGTCCGCAGAACCCAGTTTTTCTGAATTTTTCCCAAAAACAAAGGCCTCGCCTTTTGAAGGTTTTAAAAGCCCCAGAATTACTTTTAACATAGTGGTCTTACCGCCACCATTGGGTCCCATTATCCCTAAAAAATCTCCAGCACTTACTTCCAAATCTATATTGTCAAGGACAGTAA
>CAILUR010000104.1 GCA_903837445.1 uncultured bacterium
CAGAAACGGTAAAAACTACAGCTCATATATTTTCGGAATTTTTAACTGCTTTGGTGCTTTTGGTGGCGGCGTTTGGCTTGTTGAAAAAAAAGTCCTGGGGAGCGAAAACCTTTCTCGTGGCAGATGGAATGCTTTTGTATTCCGTTATAAACGCCGCGGGATATTATAGTGGGCAGGGAAACAAGTATATGCTCTATGTGTTTTTGGCGGTTTTGGTAGTGGGAGTAGTGTTGGGGTCATTGGTGTTGAAAGTGGAAAGTAACCAAACGAAGTCGTAAAGTATTTTTTGGCAAATGAAAAAATAGGAGCACTATAGTGTTGCACCCTGATTGGAGTTGGTGGTTAGGCTTTAACCTTTTTGTGATTTTAATGGTTTTTCTTGATATGAAGATTTTTCACAAGGAAGATAAAGAAGTCACGGTTAAAAATGCGATTGTCTGGACTATTATCTGGATTTGTATGGCTATCGGTTTTAATGTGTGGATATATTTTTCAATGGGATCTGATAGCGCTATGAAGTTTTTGGCAGGGTACATTATAGAAAAATCGCTGAGCGTGGATAACCTTTTTGTGTTTCTTATGATTTTTTCTTATTTTGGTGTGCCTGGAAAGTATCAGCAAAGAGTGCTTTCTATTGGAATAATAATAGCTATGCTGCTTCGCGCAATATTTATTTTGGGAGGCATAGCGCTGGTCACTCGCTTTGAATGGTTGTTTTATGTGTTGGGAATCTTCCTTGTATATATAGGTGTGAAAATGTTTTTTGAAGTGGACAAAGATGAAGATCCTTCTAAAAATCCCATAGTGAAATTTTTTACAAAATATTTAAAAGTAAAACAGGGCTATAGTGGACATAACTTTACAGTAAAAGAAAATGGGAAAACAGTATTTACACAATTATTTCTGGTCTTAATGGTAATAAATGTCACGGATGTAATTTTTGCTATTGATTCTGTGCCAGCTATTCTCGCTATAAGCAATGACCCTTTTATCGTGTACACTTCAAATATCTTCGCGATATTGGGGTTGCGCGCTTTGTATTTTGCTCTGGCAGGAGTTATGAAAATGTTTCATTATTTAAAATACGGGCTCGCTTTTATCCTCTCTTTTGTGGGAGTGAAAATGCTCGTGGCACATTACTATAAAATAAATATAGAGGTCTCTTTGGGAATTATCGCAGGAGTCCTACTTATATCTATACTGGCTTCAATAATAAGAACTAAAATTCACGAAAGCGAAGGAAAATAATGTCGATAGAAAAAGACGAAACAGATTCAGCGCCAAAACTTTTTAAAGGTATGGAAATAGACCTTACCGTGAACAAACTCGTATACGGCGGGGATGGCGCAGGTAAATACGGCGAGACTACTGTATATGTGCCATATGCCATACCTGGGAGCCGCGTCAGAGTGCGCATCACCGAAGTGAAAAGTCACATTGCCCAGTCCACCATTATAAAAATAATTACGCCTTCCATAATACAGCACGAACCAGAATGCAAGTATTTCGGGATATGTGGTGGATGTGACTGGATGAATATGACCTACAAGGACCAAAAAGAACAGAAACTTAAAATATTAGAAGAACTTATTGAAAAAGTAGCGGGGATTAAAAAGTTTAATATTCTTGAAATGCAGACACATAAAAGCGAGTTCAATTACCGCAACCGCGCTGAATATGTGCCAGTGATAACACCTCGTGGGATAGACCTTGGGTTCTATCGCTCGCGCAGTCACGAAATAATTGGCGTGGACAAGTGTCTGCTTTTGTATCCTGTCATAAATGAAATCGCCGCGCACATAAGAAAGTTTTTCAACTCCAAAGTGCAGGGCATAACTCTTTACAACAAGAAAAAAAATAAGGGCTATTTACGGCATATCGCCATAAGGGCCAACAGAGAAGGCCGTAGTCTTGTGACTTTTGTAGTCAATGGGAAAGAAGCAAAAAAGTTTTTGCTGGAGACCGCGGAATATATCAGAGAGAAAGTACCAGAGATAACAGGCATAGTCGTAAACTTTAATATGGAAGAGACCAATGATGTTTTCGGGGGCAAAGAAAAAATACTTTATGGCAAACCCTATATCATAGAAACTGCTGCGGGGTTGGGGTTTAAACTAAATGCAGGCGCTTTTTTTCAAGTCAGCGCGGATATGCTTGAAAAAATGTCGGAGTTTGTAAAAAGCAAAATTTCAAAAGGCGAGAGCGTGCTTGACCTATATGGAGGCGTGGGGGCTTTGACACTTCCCCTGCACAGGACTATCGGGAAACTTACAGTGGTGGAAGTGGATGATAATAGTTTTGTCAACCTGCACACTGCCGTGAAATATTATGGGATACGAAATGCGGTCATAATTAAAGGCAGAGCTGAGGATGTGCTTGAACGAATTTTGACGGAAGGCAGTGTGGATACGGTAGTGTTGGATCCGCCGAGACGCGGAATGCATCCGCGGGTTTTGACTATTTTGAAAAAATACAAGGTGAAAAAAATACTATATATTTCTTGTAATCCTGCGAGTTTTTGCAGGGACATAAGTGAGCTAAAAGAGGCTTACCTGCTGAACGAAATAATACCATTGGACCAGTTTGCTAACACCTATCATATGGAAGTTATGGCGGAACTGAAAATACGGAAATAGCTCGCCGTACCG
>CAILUR010000105.1 GCA_903837445.1 uncultured bacterium
ACTATCAGCAGTACTGTTGAAATCACATGCACAAAAAGCAAAATGTTATAGAGCATTTATTACACCATCCTCGTTTTCAATTATTTGTTATATTTAATAATTCCTTCAAAATCTTCGGCTTTCAAAGCCGCTCCACCTACAAGCGCCCCATCAATGTCTGGTTTGCTCATAAGTTCTTTTGCGTTTCCTGGTTTTACACTTCCACCATATTGAATTCTGATTGTCTGAGAAGTTTTTTCGTCATACAAACCTTTCAGCAGTTCTCTGATATAAGCGTGAACTTCCTGTGCTTGCTCAGGAGATGCGGTTTTTCCAGTACCGATAGCCCAGACAGGTTCGTAGGCGATTGTGACATGTACTGCTTTGTCAGCAGTGATATCTTTTAACCCGCCTGTGAGATGGCTCTTTACCACTTCTTTCATTATCCCTTTTTCTCTTTCTTCCAAAGTTTCGCCTACACAGAGAATTGGAAGAAGATTACACTCGAGCGCAAACTTTACTTTCGTATTTATCTCTTCATTGGATTCTTTAAAATACTGTCTTCTCTCTGAATGCCCTATTATAACATATTCACAACCTGCTGAACGAAGCATAAGAGGAGAAATTTCGCCAGTAAACGCTCCTTCTGTTTTGGGATACATATTTTGAGCGCCTACTTTAATGTTTGTATCTTTTAATATTTGAGCCACTGTGTAAATATCTACAAAAGGAGGACACACAGCCACATCCACATCAGTTACATCTTTTAAAACAAGTTTCAAAGCAGTAGCAAGTGCCGCCGCTTCCTTCACATCCTTGTACATTTTCCAGTTGCCCGCTATAAACTTTGTTCTCATGTCGGTCTCCTAAGGGATATTTTTATTTAATGCGTATAAAAACTACTTATTTGTCAACGCCGCGACTCCTGGAAGTTCAATGCCTTCCATAAATTCCATAGAAGCCCCGCCTCCAGTGGAAACATGCGTCATTTTATCTGTCAGTTTTAATTTTTTAAGTGCTGCTGCCGAATCTCCGCCGCCTACGACTGTGACTGCGCCTGATTCTGCCAAGGCTTTTCCTATTTCCAGCGTCCCCTTTGCGAACTGTTCTACTTCAAAAACCCCCATTGGCCCGTTCCAAAAAATAGTTTTTGAGCGAAGGATAACATTTACAAATTTTTCTATGGTTCTTTCGCCAATGTCCACGCCTTCCCAGCCGTCATCTATCGTATCTCGCAGGACCTGTTTATATTCTGTGTTTTTTAACATTTCAAGGAAATCTTTTGCTCCAGGGATTACTTTTGCCACCATATGGTCTATGGGAAGATATATTGCGACATCTTTATCAATAGCTTTTTTAAGAATTTCTTTGGCAGTTAGTATTTTATCTTTTTCGCACAAGGAGTTTCCAATTTCTCTGCTTTGTGCTTTTAAAAAAGTATATGCCATACCTCCACCAATGATAAGCGCATCTACTTTATTTAAAAGGTTATCTATCACCATTATCTTATCCGAAACTTTAGCTCCACCAAGGATTGCGAGAAAAGGTCTCGCAGGTGCTTCCATTAGTTCTCCAAGAAACTTGAGCTCTTTGGTCATTAAAAAACCAGCCGCACATTTTGTCATATATTTGCATACGCCTTCGGTGGAAGCGTGTGCTCTGTGTGCAGTACCAAAAGCATCATTAATATAAATCTCGCCAAGGGAGGCAAGTTTTTTTGCGAAGTCAGGATCATTAGCTTCTTCTTCTTTATAGAATCTCACATTTTCCAAAAGCAAAATTTCGCCGTCTTGAAGTGAGTCTGCAACTTTTTTTACCTCAGCACCTATGCAGTCATTTATAAATTTAACTGGTTTGCCAAGTATTTCCTGCAATCTTACTGCGACTACATCCAGAGAAAATTCTTTTGTAGGTCCGTTTTTAGGTCTTCCCAGGTGTGACATAAGTATAAGTCTTCCGCCTTTTTCGATAACATATTTTATCGAAGGTACGGCAGCCTTTATTCTGTTGTCTGAGGTTATCGTTCGTGCACTATCAAGGGGCACATTAAAATCTACTCGCATAAGCACTCTTTTACCTTTTAATTCTGTACCGATATCTTCAATAGTGAGTTTTGCCATAAGGCCACCTTTTTAGTTTCAAAAAGTAAGCAGGGGACGCTTTACCGCCCCCTGCTTTTGAACACTTTATCTAATTATATTCCTTTGCTTACCATATAGTCAGCGAGATCGATTACTCTGTTTGAATAACCCCACTCATTGTCATACCACGAAACTATTTTAACCATATTGCCTATGACATATGTCTGATCACTATCTACAGTTGAAGAAGCAGGATCATTTAAAAAGTCATGCGACACAAGCGGAAGATCCGTATAAGCAAGAATTCCCTTGAGTTCTCCTTCTGCGGCGGCTTTCAACATGCCATTAATTTCTTCTTTTGTGGTTTCTCTTTTTAATTCAAAAGTCACATCTACCACCGAAACATTCGGGGTTGGAACGCGCATAGCGTAACCATTAAGTTTACCTTTGAGATCAGGCATAACTAAAGCTATCGCTTTTGCCGCACCAGTAGAGGTGGGAATCATCGAAACAGCTGCTGCGCGTGCTCTGCGGAGATCTTTGTGTGGCTGGTCAAGAATCTTCTGGTCATTGGTGTAGCTGTGGATAGTCGTCATAAGTCCTTTTACTATTCCAATTTTCTCATGAATAATTTTTGTGAAAGGGGCTAAACAATTAGTGGTGCAAGAAGCGTTCGAGACCACATTGTGAAGTTTTGGGTCATATTCTTTTTCATTTACGCCCATAACAAATGTCTTGTCCTCGCCTTTTGCTGGAGCTGAGATAATAACTTTCTTGGCTCCTCCAGAAGTAATGTGTACTACAGCTTTGTCTTTATCAGTGAAAAAACCTGTTGATTCTATTACGATATCTATTCCAAGAGAACTCCATTTAATTGCCGCTGGATCTTTCTCTTTGAAAACTTTAATTTTTTTACCGTCGATAACAACGTCTTCTCCGTCAGCTACTGATGTGCCTGGATAAACTCCCTGTATCGAATCATATTTAAAAAGATACGCAAGAGTTTTTGCATCGGTTAAGTCATTTACCGCCACCACTTCAAGTTTAGAACCTTTCTTTAACAAAAGTGCTTTTAAAACATTTCTTCCGATACGGCCAAAACCATTAATACCTACTTTTACTGCCATAAAATTGCCTCCTTTAGATTTTTGTTTTGTTTATCGTGGAATATGAGTCCCCGAAACATTAAACGATTTTACTATATTATTACCATTTGTCAAGATTATTTTGATTTACGGCTTATTTTAAACGATAAAAAAATTTAAGCTTTTACGAGTTGTTTTACTTTGTTATAAACTTCCTCAACCGTTATGGCATCCATACAATAGTGTTGTGGCTTGTCACATATTTCAAGGGCGCAGTTTATACAAGACATTCTATGAAACACATAGCTATGCCCTGCTTCTTCTTTATAAGGATGCCATTCTTTTATATCTTCAGGACCAAAAAGCGTAACTGTATTTACTCCGAGAGCCGCGGCCATATGTCGGACTCCAGAATCATTACCAATAAAGATTCTTAATCTTGATAAAAAAGAAGCCAGTTTTGAAAAATCAAGGTCAGCGTAGACTTTTGCTTTGTTCCCTACGCCTAAAGCTATTTCTTCGGCATAGGTTTTTTCATTTTTAGAGCACACCACAGCGATATCAAAACCTTCAGCCGCTAAGCGCGTTCCAAGAGCCACCCAATTTTTTTTTGCCCACATTTTTGTTTTTCTTTTAGCACCTACGCCCAACCCAATGGTTTTTAAAGTGAATTTTTTTTCTTCAAAAGGTAATTTAATAAGTTCGGTAGTTTTGAGTGCTTCGGGAATATCAAGGGTAAGTGGGGTCAAGGTATCCAAATCTCTTTCTATAATATTTTTTACCTCCTCTTTTATCCCTAATGGCTCAGAAGTGAAATAATTTTTACCACTATGATTGTGCACAAGCCTAAACTTAGCTCCTGACAATAAAGAAATAAGCGCACTTCTGTAAGTAGCATGCAGATTTATTACGAGGGTATATTTTTCTTTTCGCAAAGCTGCTATCAAAGAAAAAAACGAAGTGAAAGATTTTTTGTCATAGGAATATACTTTGTTAATACCTGGAAGCAGTGGGGCAAATTGGGAATATTCGTTTTTGAGTAGGTAGTGCAATTGTGCTTTGGGATAGTTATGCTTCAGCACTTTTAAAACTGGAGTGGACAAGACTATATCCCCAATGTCTCTGAGCTTTATTACCAGTATCTTGTCCGGATTAAGCTGCATATATTATTGTTCTAGTATTTGTGAAGCTCATTATGCGTATCGAGCAGTGCTTTTATAGTTTTGGCTTTTTCCTCTATTATTTTTTTATAATTAATTTTATACCTGTCGAACGCCTCATCGAGATGAATTATTTCCTTGTCTAAAGCTTTCACTTCGGTCTGGATAGTTTTATACCAGTTTTTCACTTGGTCTATTTTTTGTATCTCTTTCGTTTGTTTGTCTATTATGACACTATTTTCTTTTTGAAGGCGTTTTATTGTTTTTTGATTTTCTTTCATTTCAATTATATTCTTTTCCGTTATGCTGAAGGTCTTCTCCGCGGTTCTAGTAAGGTCTTGCCACATATACTCAATTTTATCTCTGTCGTGAATTACTGGA
>CAILUR010000106.1 GCA_903837445.1 uncultured bacterium
GCTTATGAGCCGGTTGTACAAAGCCAATACTTATGGGATTTCTATGAATGTGGGAATTGTTTATAATAATAAAGACAGGCATTATGTCTTGGGCTTAGTTTTAGAAAATATAGGAATCACCACGGTCTACAGTAAAGAACAAAGTATGCTTCCTCTGGTTGTCCGAGGGGGATACGGACTGGAACTATACAATGACAAAGACACATACAAGTCATCGCTATATATTGAAGAAATGGTGCCGATAAATGAAATTGATACTTCGGAAACCTCGCTTGGTTTAGAAGTGATATATCTTGGATTTATGGCTTTTCGCTATGGTTATATTTTTGGAATCGCAGAAGGCAGAGTTAGCATAGGGGCTGGAATAAAATTAGGAAACTTCACCTTGGATTACGCGTACAAACCATTTTTTGTGAGTGACAATGAACACAGAGTGACATTAAGAGCTGAATTTTAAAAAGGAAGACGGAGAAAAATGGAAGATCTGAAAATAATAAAAGAGATAAAAAAAGGGAATATTGAAGTTTACTCACAGATCGTGGTGAAATATAAAAAAGTGGTGTTTAATCACTCGTATAGTTTTTTGCGGTCCCGAGAAGATGCGGAAGACGCGGCGCAAGAAACCTTTGTGAATGCTTATAAAAACATTAAAAAATTCCGTGGGGACTCAAAATTTTCTACATGGCTTTATCGCATCACGGTAAATGTTTGTAAAAATAAACTTAAACAAATACAGCGCTTGCGAGCTCCACTGGTGGAAGAAATATATCACGGCGCCGAAGATGATGAAGACGCCGGCTCAATGATAAATAAAATAAAGGATAATGAAGATAAAAATCCAGAAGTCATACTCTTAAACACAGAACTTAAAGATATTATTAAGAAAAGCGTAAATGAACTGCCAACGGAACAGAAAACGGCTATAATCCTTAGAGATGTGGATGGGCTTGATTATAATGAAATGGCTAAGGTTTTAAACCTATCGGTATCGGCAGTTAAAAGTAAGCTTTTTAGAGCAAGAGAACAGCTGAGAACTAAGCTAAAAAAGTATAAAATATTTTAAAAAATATCGCGACTTTTGTGTAGTTGCATTGTCATATATGTAGTAAGGAAAATAAGTTTTAGGAAATAACAACAAGGAAGGAATAGCACTATGAAAAAAGAGATTAATCATATTCAATACAAGAGTTTTATTATGCAAAACCTCGACGGGGCTTTATCGAAAGGGGAAGTTATCCTTTTGAATGAGCATCTTATGAACTGTAAAGACTGCACCGAATACGAGCGGGATATGGAGAAAATAAAAGCAGGAATAGGGGACTGTATTATTGAAGCTCCAGAGTATCTTGAGACAAGAGTAATGGCAGCCATTAAAGCCAAAAAACCTAAGGCGTTCTCTTTTGTGCCTGCCCTTAGTTATGGAGTCTCTTTTGCGGCAATATTATTTGTAGCTATTTTTGTTATGAACAAACCTGTCGGCTTAAACCCAAGCAGAGAGATAGTGACAAGTGTGAAAACAATTGCGACTATAAAAACTCACGCAAAAAGTATAAAAATAGCGATTGTAAAACCTATGAATATTAAAGTAGAAGAGATAAAAGAGACAACAGAAGAAAAGACGAAATCTTTTCAAGTGGTAGAAACTAATAAAAAAGAACTAAGCGGCGCCGCACCTATTTTTGTGCCTGCTATGAAAAAAGGAGAGACGCTTGTGGCAAAGGCAAATGTGCCAGAGACAGTGGTACAGGCCTCTCGCGTTTTTGCAGCCGATAGTAAAGAAACTCCTGAACCTTCAATCCCTGCAATTCTTGAAAGGGATAAAGCCACAGTGGGAAATAAAAAGATAAAACCTAACCGTGGAGAATATGCGGTCAATAGGGTAAAAATGGAACAA
>CAILUR010000107.1 GCA_903837445.1 uncultured bacterium
AATTTTGGTCAACATTATCCGAGATTTTGAGTATTAAAAAAAGAAGTATTTACGAATACAAAAATGCTGCAGAACTGTTTCAAGCTTTAATAGAAACATATAATATGAACAATGAAATCCGAACAATAGTAAATACCGAGTTATATGCGGAGTTTTTCAGCGAATTTGACCTCAAAAGCAACCTAATTCACTTTTTGCAGAGTGAAAGAGGCACGGTAAGCCTCTAATCTTTTCTGCCTTGCTCCCAGTAAATTCTGTTTTCTTTCCGCTAAAATCACCTCCATTTTTCCATCGAATGCTTCCTGCGGTGTCACGTACTTAAGCGAACTGTGCGGGTCGTTGTTGTAAAGTCCTTTGAACTTCGGAAGCCATGAAATAACATCATCAGCAATAGGAAATCTTTTTGGAGCTTCACGATGGTACTTCATATTTTTATTAAGCGCTTCAATCCATGGTTCGTCATTTGGTGTATGCGGCCTACCGTAATAAACCGGGATACCCATTTCCTTTATCATAAAATTACGGAACTTGTCAGCAGTCATAGCTGACCCGTGGTCGGAAAATGAACTAAGATTTCCAAACAAGCCTTCAGGAATAAAATTTATGGCCTCCTGGAGGGCTCTGGTGAGGTCATCGGCACTGACACTTCTGATAGAGTGCCCCACATGAAGCAAGAAGCGGCAAGGAAGCAATAACACCGGTATTGCCCAAACAGTTATTCCTGTTTCCGTGAGAAAAGCTTTACCGTCGTATGTCAGCAAAGAAATACCCTGGTCGAGAAGATCATGAGCTGAGACATGTTTTCCAAATATTCTCTTAGGACAAAACGGCTTCACAAGATCTTTTACCTTTAAATACCTGAAGACTGATGACATTGATGCGAAAAACGCTTTTGTATTATGGCCATATACGAATGTATGGCATAAAGGTTTACCAAGTAAATCCGGTAAAAACACAGCGTTCTGTATTATGTCAATCTCGTCTGGTTGCAATCTGTTCCAAGCCTTCCTATCTTTTTTAGATTTTGGTAAACTCCAGCGCCTGTACTTTCTGACCTTGATATCAAATATCTCGCAGGCTTTTTTCTGTTTAAACCCGGTAGATATTGCTTCCTTGATAGCTTTGACGACAATTATTCTTACTTCTTCTGTGAAGTGACCCTTGAGAGGCCCTTTAAGACTTAGCTCGTCTTTTTTTTTAATAAAGCCAGCTCATGGCCGACGGTAGCGAGAGCGTCTTTCGTCTGAGAAAGCTCCCTCTCCAGTTGATAGACCTCTTCAACGGGGATTACGGCTTTCTTTTTCCCGCGTCTCGAAGGATTTGAGAGTTCCTGGATAACAGCTTCTTTTATCCTTTTCTTTAAAGCGATGAGATGCCAGGTCTTTAACCCGTGCCGTTCCAGAATTGTCTTTACCGGAGCTCCCGGCATTGCGCATTCCTGATATATCATATATAGTTGATCAGCCGTTAATTTTGGCTTCTTAGGTCCTTGGTTCTGCAGTAAGTCAGTCATTTTGTGTCTCCTTTTTTCTAGTCTACGCATAAATTCGCCCTTTAAGCAACCCTTAATATTTGATATACTCAAATAGGTCAAAAAAGTTAATTCCCTCTCAAAAAGAGGACACTATCGCTGAAAAATTGGGAGGGGCAGGGATATTATTTGATGTTAAAATGAAAAAATGTGCAACTGTGTTATTTTTTGAAAAAAAGTATATCTCAAAAGTCTCAGATAAGTCGTTAATGGCCGCAATGGTGAATAATAAACAAAATTTGGAAAACAAAAAAAGACAAATTGAAATGGAAGGTGGTTATACTGAACTTCCTTTAGGAGGTGCTGCAGCAGCACAGTCAGAGCAGATTAAAGAGTTGAAAAAATGGTATCAGGACTCAATTGAAAATGAGATTAAAATGCTGAAATACGAATATGCCGTTCCAAA
>CAILUR010000108.1 GCA_903837445.1 uncultured bacterium
GACACTGTACTCCAATGTACTATAATTATTATTCGTTATACCATTGTGGATAAGTATTTGGACTTGGCTAATAACCTTTTTCCCTTTGTTTACAGGGGAAAAATTAATTTAAAAGCTTTTTTATGCCTGTAAAACCTATAGGTATTTAATAATTATTGGGAAAAGGGGTTATGTAAAAATGTCAGATTTGGACTGGAATATAGCCGTTGAAAAAATAAAAAAAGAAAACTTCAAATTATATGCCTGGATAGAACATTCTAAGGCCGTGTATGTTCCTGAAAGCAATACCTTAAACATAGAAGTCCCTGAATACTTTCAAAAAGAAACTCTTTTAAATAAATATAAAAATGACCTTGAAAACACCTTGAAAGAAACCTATGGTCCAACTGTTAAGTTTAATATCACTGTTAATTCTGAAATGCACGGCAAAAAAAAGTCAGAAAAAAAAGAAGATAAAATTACAGTAAAATCTGAAATAAATCTCTTTTCTCCAGAAGCCCGCCGGCCCGAACCACCTAAATTAAACGACAGACTTGTTTTTGATAATTTTTTAGTGGGTAATGGAAATAAATTTGCGCACGCCGCCTCAAAAGCCGTGGCTGATGCCCCAGGCCAGTCACAGGCCTATAACCCACTTTTTATTTATGGGGGAGTAGGACTTGGAAAAACACATTTATTACACGCCATAGGAAATGCTGTCTATGCTAAAAATCCTGATGCAAAAATAATCATTACTACCGCTGAGAAATTTTTAGATGAATTTGTTAGGAAATTACGCGAAGGAAAAGTGGACGATTTTAAAGAAAAGTACCGTAATACCGACATTTTATTGATAGATGACATACAATTTCTTGAAAGAGGCGTGTCCGCCCGAGAAGAATTTTTTCATACCTTTAATGAACTTTCTTCTTTAAATAAACAAATTGTCACCACCTCTGATTCCCGTCCACAACAGCTTATTCTTGAAGAGCGGTTACAATCTCGTTTGTCTGCCGGCTTGGTAGTAGACATACAACCACCTGACTTTGAACTCAGAGTTGCCATAGCAAAATCTTTTGCAAAAGAAATAGCGGTGCGAGTCCCTGAAAATGTCATAGCCGAAATCGCCAACAAAATAGAAAACAATGTAAGAGACCTTCAGGGAATCTTGAAAACTATAAAAATTATGGCAGAACAAAACAAAACAGAAGTGACTATGGAAATTGCCTTAGAAGCGATAAAAACAAAACTTCCTGAAATTGCGGAAGCAAAAAAAATAACTGTAGATGCCATACAACGCGTAGTCGCCGAATATTATAATTTAAAGGTACAAGACCTCTCATCCAAAAAAAGACCTGAAAACATAGCCACAGCCAGACAAATTGCTATGTATATCTGCCGTAACCTCACTGACTACTCTTTGGTGCAAATAGGGCAGTATTTCGGGGGAAAAGACCATACCACAGTAATGCACGCATTAGATAAAATAGAAAATCTTGTAAAAGAAAATGAAAAATTTAAAGCGACCGTAGATGAGCTTGTAAAAAGGATCTCTAAATAGCCTTTAAAATCAGGCATTTTATATATGTTATTACCCTGTGGATTCTTCCTTAATTATATGTGGATACATTCTTGATAAAAAAAAAGATAATTTAC
>CAILUR010000109.1 GCA_903837445.1 uncultured bacterium
ACTTGCACGACTACGGAAAATTGGGAAATCTAAAATTTGATGTCTATTCAGTTCCAGACATAGGGCAGAACAGGGTGATTATGATCATTACCTTGGGAGTCGATTATGTGGACCCTATGAAAAAATATGTGGATGAAAGCGGAAATGAAATCAGAGGGCGAAGGGAAGATGAACTTAAAAAGGCAGCTTCTAATGCCGCATCGTATATTATAAATGCGTTTGGAAGTATGCTTACTAAAAAATATATCAGCGACAATTTTCTTAAAAAAATAGCGCCCATTGATACTATTGATTTAAAAGTAAAGGATATAGTGCAACTTGGAAATAATTCCAGCGCGAGTGATGCCCCGGGCACGACAAAGACCGCAACTGTGAAGGCGGAACTGGATTTGGGAAAACATGTCACCGATCAATTGTATGTGGGGTATAATTTGAAATTGTTAGATGCGGGGACAGCATCTAAACTTAATCAGGAACTTTCGTTTCAACATTCTTTGGGAGTGGAATATTCGCTTGACCCGACAAAACGCGTGAAATTTGACTGGACCTTAAACCCAGATAATAATCCGTATGTGATACAGCAAATGTTTATAGGAATTGAAAGCAGAATCCAGTTTGAAAGCTGGGGCGACAAGCGGAATAAAAGCACACCGGAAATAACGCCAGAAGCTACAAAAACTAAATAAACTTATAGGAGAAAGGTATGAAAAAAAACTATTATCTTTTGACGGCAGGCGGAGTAGATAAAAAAGGGATTGTCTTCAAACTTTCTGGAATCCTAAAAGAAAATAGTTTTAATATAGAGGATTCTTCTATGCTTATGCTTCGCGGGACCTTTTCGGTGATTATGCTGTTGTCTCACGCCAAAGCCACGCGGTCAAAAAAATTCATGGCGGAACTTAAAAAGTTTGCAACTGAGTTTGATATGACCGTGGACATAAAGACAATAAGTGAAAAGGAAATGCGTCCAGCCCCACATACAGGCGAGACCTATATGATTTCTATAAGCGGCGCGGATAAACCTGGGATTGTAAACGCTATGACAGCAGTGATAGTGGAAAAAGGCGGGAATATAATTGACCTTGAAACAAAGAGCTCTCAAAAGACCACTCCGCCAGCATATTATATGCTCTTGGAAGTGGATATGCCGAAGAAAGATAATGCTAAAAAACTTGAAGCCGCACTGAAAAAAACAGGCAGTCGCATAGGCGTGCATGTCAGCGTCAACAAGGCGGAAAAAGAGATTCTATGAAATTTTTTGAGATCTTGCAATTTCCGGATGAAAGATTAAGGCAAAAGTCCGTGGAAGTGCAAAAAATAAACGACGAGCTAAAGGACTATATAGAAAAACTAAAACTCACTCTGTTTGATAACAAAGGGTGTGTGGGAATAGCCGCGCCTCAGACCGGAGTGCTGAAGCGAATAGTTATTGTGGATGTCACCAATCATAAAAAAGCCACGAATAAAAATGGGCTTTTGGTAATGATAAATCCAATATTTATAAGTGGGACAGGGGTGTTGCTTAATCGGGAAGGATGCCTAAGCGTACCTGAATACACTGGAAATGTAGAAAGAAAAAATGTAATTAAGATAAAATATACTGATATTTCTGGAACCGAAAAATTACTGGAAACTGGTGGATTTGAAGCTGTCGTGCTTCAGCACGAGATAGACCATTTGGATGGGATATTATTTTTAGATAGAATTTCCAATACAAAAAGAGATTTGTTCTCCAGAAAAAAATACTGATATCAGGACTTTCTTTTTACTCTCTCGTTTAAAACTCCAATTTTATTTAAGGCAAAAGTATTATTTTATTTTAAGAGTGTCTTTAATAAAAGCGGTAAGCCCCTCCGCCATACGCTGATGCGCTATGACTTTTGGATGCCAGTCGCAACCGTATTCGGCTTCTGAAGCGGGCGGTGGCAAAGGGTAATAAAATATTTTACTGTCGGTTTTTGAAAGGTCTGTGGCGATTGCCTGAATATTTTCTAAAAGCGGTTTGGTGGGGAGCGGACTGCCTAAAAGAAAAATAGCCGCATTAGGATAATTGCCACGGATAAGAGAAATCAGATTTTTATACGCAGCGCTAAAAATTTCAAAACTCGGCTGAGGGGTGGTGGAATAATCATTTGTCCCAAGGTTGATAAGCACAATGTCAGGAAGCCAAGTGTCAAACTTCCAAGGAATATCAGCTTCGTTCTGCAGAGTCCTATCGTAGAACATAGGCAAGGGGTCAGGAGAAGTGGTTTCTTTTGCCCCATAGTTTCGGATAATGCCTTTACCTGAAATAGCTATGATTGAATATTCGGCATTAAGCGCCCTGGCAGTAATTGGACCATATGCCATATAATTATTTTCGTATTTGCGCAAGTCATCGCACTTTAGATTAGGCCCTTCATTTCCATACCCACAGGTTAAAGAATCACCGATGATTTCTATTTTATATTTTGGAGCATAAGCGGGTCTGAAAAGTTTTTTCCCAGCTTCAAGATAAAACCCTTTAAAAGTGCCTATGCCATTGCCTCCCTCAGTGCGTTTTGTAATAAGCACAGTATGTTTACCATTTTTAAGGTCGCGGGTGATAGCATAAGTTCCGGACTGAAATTTGGTGGAAAGGACTTCTGAAGGACCATTGTCTATTATTATATTGTAATCATTACCACCATCTGATAACTCGAGCCCCAGTGAAGCCCCTTCAAAACCAGTAAAAATAGAAACCCCAGGCCAATCAAACCTGCGAAAATCAGAATTAGAAGCATCTGTTCTGCCGATATATATAATAGAAGGGTCAGAAGCAGGAATAAGTTGCGCATCCGCAGACATTATCCAAGATTCATTACTGCGTTTTAGCGTGAACCCTTTTGGAAAACAGGAAGTAAATAATATCAAAACTGAAAGTAGCCCCACCAGAATAAGAATAAATTTTGACATTTAAAACCTCCATAGTTTTTTTTAGTATAGGCAAAAATCCCCCTCGTGTCAAGCGACACAAAATTATAAAACATAGTTGGCAAAAATTGTTTGACTTTTATTTTTTTGTATGTTAAAAATTATATTCTGTTGAACTTATAGAATTCAGGTTCCCTGGTAGCTCAGTTGGTAGAGCAGGTGACTGTTAATCACCTTGTCGTAGGTTCGAGTCCTACCCGGGGAGCCAAAATTTTCTGATGAAAATTTTGGAAGGATTGGGGAGTGAGGGTTTAGGAGTAAGGAAAGCAGCCGAAGACAAATCAAACTATCGAAAATTTCCTTCTTCCTTAACCTTTAATTCTAAACTCTTAAGGTTGAGATTTAAAAGTGAGTTTTAGTAATAAGAAAAGATATAAAACGGGGGGTATTATATGGAATTTGATTTTATAAACACGCAAATATATAAAGATGCTAAAGCATATAATAAAACAATTAAACAAATCTTGAAAGAAACCAAACCTGACCGGATTCTTGCCGACCAACTAAAACGCGCTGCTTTGTCTATCCTACTCAATTTCTCCGAGGGCTATGGGAGATATCATAGGGCTGAGAAACGGCATATGTATGTGACGGCAAGGGCTTCTGTAAATGAATGCGTGGCTTGCCTTGATGTGTTGTATGATGATGGTATTCCAAAAACTCTGCTGGAACAATCTGAAACTATTGCCAAAATGTTGTCAGGGTTAATAAATAAGTTTAAGGGCTAACAAATCCCCGTAGGGGAGAAATGTTATGATAGTTGGTTTGATTTAATCTATAATTATCTACAAATAAAAAAACCCGACTTTTGTCGGGTTTTTTTATTTATTCTAATAAAAAACTATTTGTCTTACTTTCCCGCTTTTACTGCATTGCGATTTGCCAGCTTGAGCGCTTTTATTGCATCTTTCTTTGCTTTGATGTCGTTCGTTTTCTCAATAATAGCCGCTTTCTTATCTGCTTTTGCTCTTGTTGCATCAATTTTGATTGTCTGAATGGCGTTAATGTCTGCTTTAATCGCCTGTCTTAACTGCTCAATCTGTGCCTTTGTGTCGCTTGCGGACGCGGCAATGTTTGTGGTCTCGGCATAAACAAGCGAAACTGCGAACAATAGAACGCATACCATAACTATAAGTTTTTTCATTTTTTGCTCCTCCTTTGAAAGATTTTACTATCAATAATTAGACGAATCACAATATAAAAAGGTAGCATTAAAGTTACCTGTTGAAACTATAGAAAGAGGTCTTCTATAAAAAACATTTGCCTCAAACACAGCCCCTTATTATTTCTATTGCCTTTGGAAATGGGAGTGATAAAATACAAGTTAAATAAAAACCGATGGAGGCTTTATGGCAAAACCAAAGAACGGAAATGTGGTAAGAGTACATTATACAGGAACCCTTGATGATGGCAAGCAATTTGACTCTTCTATTGGCAGAGAACCCTTGGAGTTCACTATAGGTGGCGGCGAAGTGTTGGAGCAGTTTGACACTACCGCAGCATCTTTAGAACCAGGCGAGACCACGAAAATACATATAAAAGCAGAAGATGGCTATGGGGACTATGACCCTGAGTTTATTTTGGTATTAGATAAGAGCCAATTCCCAAAAGGGTTAGAGCCAAAAATCGGAATGAAAATGCAAGTGCCTTTTCCAAATGATGGACCTGTGGTGGCGACAATAACTAAAGTGGAAAATGGGAAAATAACTTTTGATGGCAATCACGATTTGGCCGGAAAAGACCTTAACTTTGAAATAAAATTGGTGGAAATTGTAAAATAAACATAAGCGTAATTTATTTTACTGTCCTTGACTTGCTTGCCGTAGCATTATATAATCATTTTTGGATTTTGAAATTTAAAAGAGGTGTGGCAAGTGGAAAAAAAGAAAGTGGATAAAAAGGAAATTACAGTCCTTAAAAAACTGCTAAAAGAAAAAGAAAAAGAGATTCAAATGTTTAAAGATATTTCTACAAATGTCTATAGTTCTGATATTGCCGTGGCGTTACAACAAATAGCTGACAAGATTTCGACTATTACGGGGTGTGATGACTGTCTGGTGTATCTTCACGATTTGAAAAATAGTGAGTTTGTTCTTAAAGCTTCGAAAAGTGATTTGACTTTAAAGACAATTCGAAGCAAACTCCCAAAAGAAATAGGGGAAAAGGCTGCAGCAGAGAAAGTGCCTTTTGAACCGCCTATGTCAAAGTTTACCGAAGCCTCGCTTGAATCAGCTTACAGGTCAGTGCTATGTATGCCATTTACCGCGGGCGATCATGTCTTGGCGGTAGCCAATATACTTTCCTGGAAAAAACACTCCTACAATAAAAGTATTCTCTCTATATTGACAGGCGTGACAAATCAAATGTCCATAGCGATAAACAATGCGCTTTTGTTTGAAGATTTAAAATCAAAAAATAAAGAGCTTGAAACGCTTTCGCAGATAAGCAAGACTATAGTCAGTGGCAAGTACTTAGAGGAAATTCTTAACCTTATAGTCACGCTGACGGCTGATATGATGGGCTCAAAAATATGTTCGGTTATGTTGTTGGATAAAAATGAACAGGAACTTAAAATTATTGCCACGCAAAGTCTTAGCGAAGATTATAAAAGTAAACCCAATATAAAAGTAGGGCAGAGTGTCAGTGGGAAAGCCGTGCTTGAAAAAAGACCGATAGCAGTGGCGGATGTGACAAAAGAGGCAGGGTATACTTATAAAGATATAGCAAAGAGTGAAGGGCTTTGCTCTATGCTCGCAGTACCTATGACTTTCCGTAGCAAAGCGATTGGCTGTATAAATATTTATACTACCGAAGAACACAAGTTTACTTCTGAAAATATACGCGTACTGCAGTCGGTGGCAAATCAGGCCGCCATAGTCATAGAAAATATGAGTCTTATTAAGGAAGCCATAGCCGCAAAAGAAGCCCTTGAGACCAGAAAGACCATAGAACGGGCAAAGGGTTTGCTTATGAAAAAATTTAATATTGCCGAAGATGAGGCATATAAAACAATACATAAAAAGAGTATGGATTCCAGAAAAAGCATGAAAGAAGTGGCAGAGGCCATACTGCTGACTCTGGAACAGGAAAAATAAAAGCCAGACCGATAAAATAAATACGGCGCCCGACGCCAATTTTTAACCTTCTCGTGGACAAAGCTGTCCGTGGGAACAGGATACTCTGAGGTATTATCGTACAGTGTTGTACGAAAAAAGCGGGACAATGCAGTCGCGCAAAAAAAAATAAAAGCGGGAGGAACGGTATGTCATCAGATTATATTAAGAGTGTTTTAGAAACAGTTAAGAAACGCAATGCAAATGAACCAGAGTTTTTGCAGGCGGTCACAGAAGTTCTCGAATCTTTGGATCCAGTTTTTGAAAAAAATAAAAAATATGAAAATTATAAAGTCCTTGAGCGGCTTGTGGAACCTGAAAGACAAATAATTTTTCGCGTTCCGTGGCTTGACGATAAGGGAGTTATTCAAGTAAACAGAGGTTTCCGTATTCAATTCAACAGCGCGATAGGCCCTTATAAAGGCGGGATTCGACTGCACCCTTCAGTAAACATAAGCATTTTAAAATTCCTTGGTTTTGAACAGGTTTTAAAAAATGCCCTTACCACGCTCCCTATGGGCGGTGGCAAAGGTGGTTCTGATTTTGATCCTAAAGGAAAAACAGATAATGAAGTAATGCGTTTTTGTCAGTCCTTTATGACCGAACTTTCAAAACATATAGGGGCGGACACGGATGTGCCAGCTGGAGATATAGGCACAGGCGGACGCGAGATCGGATATATGTTTGGACAGTATAAAAGATTGCGCAATGAATTTGTAGGAGTCCTTACTGGTAAAGGCTTGAAATGGGGTGGGTCTTTGATACGCCCTGAGGCAACAGGTTATGGTTCGGTTTATTTTGCAGAAGAAATGCTTAAAACAAAAAATGACACCATGAAAGGAAAGATCTGTGCTGTTTCTGGTTCCGGAAATGTGGCACAGTATACAGTTGAGAAAATAAATCAGCTTGGCGGAAAAGCCGTATCTCTTTCTGATTCTTCCGGAACGATTTATGACAAAGACGGAATTACAGCAGAAAAATTAGCTTTTGTCATGGACCTCAAGGAAGTAAGACGCGGACGCATTAAAGAGTACGCGGAAAAATTTAAATGTGAGTTTATTGCCGGAGGAAAGCCTTGGAATATAAAGTGCGATTGCGCTTTCCCAAGTGCGACTCAGAACGAGATAGACGGCAAAGATGCCAAAATGCTGCTTGATAATGGTTGCAAGCTTGTAAGCGAAGGCGCAAATATGCCTTCTACTCCTGAGGCCATAGAACAGTATCTGGCAAAAAAGATACTCTATGGACCAGGAAAAGCCGCAAATGCTGGCGGAGTTGCTACTTCGGGACTTGAAATGAGCCAGAACTCCATGAGACTCGCGTGGACACGCGAAGAAGTTGACGCGAAGCTTCATGGCATAATGATAGCGATACACACCCAGTGCAGAAATGCGATGAAAGAATACAACACCCCTGACAACTATGTTATGGGTGCAAACATCGCAGGTTTCGTAAAAGTAGCGGACACTATGATAGACCACGGCTGTGTGTAAGAAAAAGAATTAAAAAATATTGGCATTACGCTGATATATAAAAGACCCGCAAGGTAAAAAACTTGCGGGTCTTTTTATTTGTAGCAACTGTATTCATATAAGGCAATGCGCTGGGGGAAAGAAATTGAAACTAAATGGAGACAAGAATATGGTATAATTTATTTAATGAGATAAAGAGGTGAGTATGACTTATCTGGAAGTAATAAAAAAAATTAGGTCAATGGCAAACAAAAAAAATGTCGAGGGAATGGCTAGATTTGGAATTAATTCTAAAAATACGCTCGGGGTACCTATGGGGCGGCTTCGTGAACTGGCAAAAAAATTAAAAAACGAACATACGCTGGCACTTAAACTATGGGCCTCAGGAATTCACGAGGCGAAAATACTGGCCAGTATTATTGATGACCCCGAAAAAGTAACAGAAAAACAAATGGACTTATGGGTAAAAGATTTTGATTCTTGGGATGTGTGTGATCAGACCTGTATGAATCTTTTTGGAAATACAAAATACGCATACAAAAAAGTATATGCCTGGGCAAAAAGGAAAGAGGAGTTTGTAAGAAGGGCGAGTTTTGCAATGATAGCGGTGCTCGCTTGGCACGACGAGAAAGCAGAGAATGAAGTGTTTGTTAAAATGCTGCCGCTTATAAAAAAGTATGCCACAGATGAGAGAAATTTCGTAAGAAAAGCAGTTAACTGGGCGCTTAGGCATATAGGCAAAAGAAATATGGCGCTTAATAAAGAGGCTTTGAAAACGGCTAAAGAAATGGAAAAGCAGGCTTCAAAAACTGAGCGTTGGATAGCAAAAGATGCGATAAGAGAATTGACAAGCCCAAAAATACAGGCAAGAGTAAAACTTAAGACACAACAGGCATATGAGCGAGGGTTAAAATAATTTAATAAGGGATACGACATGGATATAAAAAAGAAAGTAAAAGAAGAAGTGGCGCGGGCGAGAAAAAATGTTGAAAAAACCGAAGAAAAAGTAAAAGAAAAAATAGAAGCCAGCCAGCGACTTCATCATAGACCGTTTTTTGTGACTGTCATATGCCTGATAGGGTTTACCGGAATAATATTAGGGGGGTTGCTTTTTGCCCTGCTTTTAAGTCCTATGTTTCAGGAACATATAAAAAAGTATGCTGGGCTTATAACAAATGCTGATATATGGGTTTTTGGACTGACTTTAGTCATAGAATTGGTGGCGCTGTATGGCTTTTGGGATATGCGGCGTTGGGGGGTATGGTTGTATCTGTTTTTGTTTATCGCGGATGCGGCATATTTTAGCTCGTTTTCGGGAATGCACTTGGCTTTTGCAGGGTTTATATATCCAGGCATAGTAATCGCGATAGGGCTTGTGAATATTAAGAAAATGAGAGCATAAAGGCAACTTAGGGGGATTTCGAAAAAAACTACTTGCCAAAAACCTTCAAATTGTCTATAATTCTGTCCTATTTGAAAAAGGATTCGCCGCGGGAAAATCATGGGCTTGCTCCCTGTGAAATATCCGTATTTAATAGTTATCAGCATAGAGCTGAAAGGAGTTTTACCAATGGAAAAGATGTACGAAGCAGTTATTTTTATTAAGCCGACTTTGAGCGAGGAAGAACTCATTGCAGTACTTGCAAAGGTCAAGAATTTCATTATAGAGAACAAGGGCGTTATTGTTGAGGAGAAAGTTCCTGAAAAAAAGCGTCTGGTTTTTGAAGTAAAAAAATTCAATGACGCGTATTATTACTTTATGAAGTTTACCTTTGAGCCTTCGTTGGTAAACGAATATGGTAAACGCCTGCGTATGATTGAAGAAGTCATTAGGCAGTCGGTGGTGCTTTTTGTGGCACCAAAAATTAAGCCGAAAAAAGAAAGAAAGAAACCTGTGGTAGCGGAAACAAAACCGGAAGTAACACCTGCGCCTTCAGATAATAAAGATGCTGGTGTTTAACAGAAAATAACGGAGGTGTTAAAATGGCAAACCTGAACAAGACACTTTTAATGGGGAACTTGACAAAGGACCTTGAACTAAAGTATGGAAAAAATGGACAGCCTGTAACTAATATGAGAATGGCTGTAAATAGAGCCTATACCACGCAGACTGGTGAGAAGAAAGAAGAGGTTTGCTTTATTACTGTGGTAGTGTGGGGCAAGCAGGCTGAAAGTTGCCACACCTATTTAAAAAAAGGTTCGGCGGTTTTCGTAGAAGGCAGATTGCAGAGCAGAAGCTGGGAAAGTGAAGCCGGAGAAAAAAGAAGCATTATAGAAGTGGTGGCGGAACGAGTGCAGTTTATGGACAGAAAGAAAAAAGCAGATGAGGGCGAAGATGTTCCAACGGAAGAACCAGCCACGGATACTCATACTG
>CAILUR010000110.1 GCA_903837445.1 uncultured bacterium
ATATTTATGGTTTTAATGGTAGGGCTTTTATTTATGGGGTGCGGAAAAAACATTCAGAAGAAAACAGAGTTTCTTATGGATACTTATGTGTCTATAATTATTCCGGGAGATAAAAGTATGTTAGTGGCTATGGATAAAGGCTTTAAACGAATGGAAGAAGTGAGTATTAAATTTAATGTCTTGAATCCGAAAAGTCCTTTTTATGATTTCAATATGACTGGAAAACCAGTAGAAGACCCAGAGTGTGTAGCTCTGGTGAGCACTGCTTTGAAAGTGGCGGCACTGAGTGATGGCGCCCTGGATATTACTGTAAAACCAGTAGTAGATTTGTGGGGGTTTTATTCTCCTAACCCGCATGTGCCTGATAAAGCCGCCCTTAAAAAAGCACTCGCAAAAGTGGGATATAAAAACCTGTTAATAAAAAATGGTAAATTAATAAAATTAAAAGAAGGGGTGCAAATTGATCTTGGGGCTATAGCGAAAGGGTATGCGGTAGGCGAGGCTATGAAGGTCTTAAAGGCGGCAGGAGTAAAAAGTGCGCTCATAGATGCAGGCGGAGATATCTATGCTATAGGGAAAAATGGAAAAGACAGATGGAAAATAGGGATAAAAAATCCGCGGGCTGATGGGCTCCTTGGAGGAATGGAAATAGATCCTGACATAACCGTGGCAACTTCTGGGGACTATGAAAGATTTTTTGAAAAAGACGGAATAAGGTATTGTCACATTTTTGACCCTAAAACAGGGTATCCTGCTAAAAGCGGGACTATAAGTGTGAGTGTCATTACAGATGATGCCACCCTTGCAGATGCTTGGTCCACGGCATTTTTTGTTATGGGAAAAGACAAGACCGCTGCTCTGGTAAAAAAAATAGGAACAGTGGAGACCATTACGGTGGCAGAGAATGGAACTATATCTTATTCACCGGGGCTTGCGGGCGGGATAGAAAATCAAGAGGTGAAAAAATGATAGTGTCCACGAGAGGCAGATATGCGGTGAGAGCTTTATTGGAAATATCAAAAGCAAAGCCAGGACAGATTAATACTATGGGTAAAGTGGCAAAAGCCCAGCAGATTTCGGTAAAATATCTTTTGGCAATAGTGCAGAGATTGAAAAAACATAAACTCATAATAACTGCTAAAGGAAAAGGCGGTGGAATTAAACTGGCAAGACCTGCTTCGCAGATAACCCTGTATGATATTTTAGAAGCGACAGAAGTGGCGATCTCACCTGTATATTGTTTGGATACGCCTGAAAAATGTCCACGACTAAAAACATGTGAAACCATAAATATGTGGAAGGCTTTTGATACTTATACAAAAAAATATTTGAAAGCAATGACTTTAGATAAGATTGGGAAAAAAAAGCACTGAGTTAAAAAGTCATTTTGAAATAAGTTTCTTTACGGCATTTCCAAGCCGTTTTATTCCTTCCTCTATCATATCAGGTTCTGCATTAGAATAATTTAAGCGCAGGGTGTTTACGTTTTTTGTGTGAACATAAAAAGGGTCGCCAGGGACAAATGCCACTTTTTCTTTTAGCGCGGGTTTTAATAAAGCCATAGCTTTTATTTTAGCAGGTAAAGTGACCCAAATAAACATTCCCCCTTGAGGTCTTGTGAACTTTACTTCTGAAGGAAAATATTTTTCTATGCAGGCGAGCATTGCTTTCGCGTGTTTGCCGTAAACTGCTTTTAACTTTTCTATATGAGTGTCGAGATTGTTTTTTGTAAGATACTCATAAACTATGCGTTGGGAAAAAAAGTTAGTGTGCAAATCGGCTGCTTGTTTTACAGTAATGAGATTTTTCATTATAGTTTTGGGAGCACAGACCCAGCCGAGCCGCAGTCCTGGGGCTACGATTTTTGAAAAAGAACCGAACAATATGCCGGTTTTATTAAGAAACTTATTTATTATAGGCAAGTCAGTCCCTGAAAAACGCAGTTCTCCATAGGGGTCATCTTCCACAAAAATAACATTGTATTTTTTACAAAGGGCTGCCGTGGCTTTTCTGGTTTCCATATCATAGGTAATTCCTGAAGGGTTTTGAAAGTTAGGGACAGCATAAAAAAGTTTTGGTTTTTTAGTTTTAAAGTTCTTTTCCAGGGCTTGTATGTCTATACCAGTTTCGGTTACTGGCACAGCACTTAAACGAGGTTCGAAAACAGACATAGCCTGTATGGCGCCGAGATAACCAGGTTTTTCTATAGTGACTTGAGTGCCTTTATCCAGTAAAACTTTTGAGACCAAATCCAGTGCCTGTTGTGAGCCACTCGTGATAAGAATATCATCTGGAGTCACTAGCAAAGAGTGTTTTTTCATATAGCGGTCAGCTATCCATTTACGCAAACGATAATAACCCTCGGAGGTGCTGTACTGCATAGCGCGGGTACCATCTTGTTCTAAAACGGAGTCGCAGGCATTTTCCAGTTCTTTTATGGGAATCATTTTTAGATTGGGAAGACCACCAGCGAAAGAAATAATTTCAGGATTGGTGGTGACTTTTAGAATCTCACGGATAAAAGACCTCGGCACAGTCTTCATTCTGGAAGCAAATTTAATTTTCATTTTAACTCCGCATTAAATGAATAAATACATTACATACTTATACAACAGACAGGGAAGATAAACAATGAAAAAAGGAATAAAGGGAGTGGAACAGAAGCCTGCTTGACAAAAAGTATTTTTTTTATTGTGAAATAAATTGACTTTGATAGATAGATAGTGTATAAACCATAATAATACTATTTATGTGATATACTTAAAAATGTATAAAATTTTGAGGAGGATATAGTGAAAAAAATTCTATTTCTTGTTTTAACAGTAATAATAATTATTGCAAATGTCTCGTGTACCACTGCAACAAATCCTACCACGACTGTGGTAGATCCCACTCCAAATCCCACAACTGGATACTATAGTGTTAATGCCGCAGGAATGACATTTCAGTGGAAAATAACAGGTACAGATATAGCGTGTAAAGTAAGTGGTCCAACTACAGGCTGGGTGTCAGTGGCTTTTAATAATTCTTCAAATATGGCTGGTTCTGATTATGTAATAGGGTATGTTACAGGTGGCTCTACTTTGACTATCAGCGACCAACATGCTACAGGCTCACATACGCATGCCGCAGATAGTGTTCAAAACCTCACTTTGACATCAGGCACAGAAAGTGGAGGAACAACAGAAATAGTTTTTACAAGAGCACTTAATACAGGGGATTCTCAGGATATGACACTTTCTAAAGATATGAGTCTGTATATAATTCTGGCATATGGTTCTGCTGATGATTTGACTTCTATGCATAGTGATTATGGTGTTGTTCAAACCATATTACATTAATAAAATATAGGGGAGAGTAAATATGAAAAAACTTTTAATAATAGTTGTTTTTCTTTTGGCTTCGGTTTCGCTTTTCGCTGTGCAATATGAATTGCCTATGCTTGATATGACTGTACCATCTGGTTTGACGGCTAATCAAATGTATGTTAATTTTGGGCATAAAATGTTACAGCCCCTTAATAAATATCCCACAGACAATTTTTTTGCAGTAGTGAAAAATGGTGCGAGTTTTAACCTGAACCTTAGGTATATGATATGGAACGGTTTTGAAATTAAAACAGGCTACAACACTATAGCAGATGAAAAAAATATAGGCCTTAGTTTGGTGGCAAAAGCACCATCACAGGGTTTGAGTGTGCAGGCAGATGTTTTATATTACAACTATGATGATAGACTTATCAGAAATCAAATGGCAAGTAATTTCTTATATCTGCTTTCGGCACAGAGCGTGCCACTGATTTGGGATAGGTTTTCAGTGGCTGTTAATGCTGGTTATGATGGATATTTTTCAGAATTTGTTATGGGACTCGGAGTGAGTGCTATGGTAGTGGATAATGTGACGCTGGTGGGCGAGTATTATCCTTTAGCTAATGACATCATGGAAAAAGGAAAAATAGCCTGTTATGATTTTGGGATTAGATATTCCACCTATGGACATCAGTTTATGTTAAAATTTGGAAACTCCACGCAAATGGAACCCAGAGAACTAATGTTAGGCACAACTACAAATGATATGTATGTAGGTATAAGTATGATGCGTTTTGTGGACTTTAATTCAGGAGAATAAAATAAGTTTGAAAATGCTGTTTTAACTACAAAATATATACATAAAATAATAAAATATCTTATTTAATATACTTGAAAAAACTCTTTTTATCCTTTAATATATAATACAATATTATGGTTTACCGATAAAGGTAAATGGAGTTATAATGAAAAAAGTAGTTGCTCTATATATTATTATAGTTGCTATGTTTTCTTGTGGTACCTTATTTGGTGCTGATATTCAGTATGCTTTTACGCTTAACTGGAGCGCCATTCCAAACCCCATTCAATTCAAAAAAGTTACTTTTAGGGTAAATCTCGGCACTTGTACTTCCGCCACCGTGGCTCAGGACGGGGTGCCACTTTCCTGTACTTATTCAGCTACCACAAAAGATGTGATTTTTACCGCTTCAAATAACAGCACAAATATACTCGTGACAGGTATAAATAATACCGTGGCAGGTACGGGTGCTATTTCAAAATGTATCTTATATGAAGACAAGCGTTGGGCATATTCTTTCACTTTTGATGATTCTTATACCACTCAAAATACCGTGGCGTGGCCTATTTTTAAAGCTAAAAATTATCGTGGAGGCATCGGGCTTATCAGAGATGCAGATACTTGGGGAGGGGGTTATCTTTCTTGGGCCCAACTTGACCAACTTCATAATGACGGTTGGAGTATAATGGATCATTCGGTGGGGCATGTGCACGATGTCGCAGGTGGAGCCAGCCTCATCAAATGCCCGGGTGACCCTGATTATAATCCATCTTACACTATTGCCACGGAGGTGAAACCTTGCAAGGACGCCATCGAGGCGAGGTATCCGGGATATATAGTGACGAACTATGTATATCCTTACAATGATATAGCTTATCAAGCGTGCTTGACTTCTTCGGGGCTGTTTCAATCTGCTGAAGCAGGAATTCATGATAATTATGCGGATACTATTCCCACGGTTGACGAGCGTTTTAATCTTGGACGCCAGCAATTCTATGGAACAGATATCACAACATTTAATACTTGGCCTACGGATGCTTACACTGACAGCGTGAATAATAACAAGCACAGATGGCTCATCACTTTTACACACGGCGTGGAATCCGGCAACGGCACGCCTTCGAGTATTTATTTTACAAATTCCGCTACGCTGCAGGCGCATGTGAATTATATTTACACCAATTACGGAGATGGCGGAAACAAATCAATGTGGTTTGCGCCCACGGATGAAGTTTTTAATTATTTACTTTGTAGGGATTATATTACCGCTACTTCATCTATTGTTGGGAGCCCAACAGCTTCTCCAACTATCACTCGTACTTATACAGTAACTCCCACAGCCACAGCTACTATGTGTGGGGAAGTAAATGTTTACAGGGTAAATTGCGGGGGGAGTACTTTTAATGATTCCTTTGGAAAAACTTGGGCGGCAGACCAGGCATATGGTTCGGGCTGGGGCTATCAGAACGGCACTGTGGCTGTAGCGAGTACAGCAGACATACTTAACACCACAGATGACAAAATATATCAGACAGAGACATACGGCTCAGGACTTACTTATAAGTTTGCCGTGTCAAGCGCAGGAAATTATAAAGTAAGATTGCTCTTTGCGGAAATATATTATGATACCGCGGCGCAAAGAGTTTTTTCAGTATATATAGAAGGTACGAAAGTAATAAACAATCTGGATATATTTACTGCGGCAGGCGGTGCAAATAAACCATATGAGCAGACCTTTACGGTCAGCGTGACAGATGGGGAAGTGACTATTAATACGACTACTACCACGGACTTGCCAAAAATATCAGGAATAGAAATAACAAAAATAACAGCGTGCAATACGGCTACCATAACTCCAGCAGTGTCTAAAACGCCGACACCTACAATGACAAAAACGGCAACAAGTACAGCAACAATAACTATGACGGCAACAAAGACAGCTACAATAACTATAACAACTACTATAGGAATGACAGCAACTATAACTTTGACAGCTACTGTAACCCCCACAAATGATAATACAGTGATAAGCCCTACTGTGACTCCTACTTTGCAAGTACCGCAGGAAAAACCCTCAAAGTATATAGAGAGCGTGACTGTGTATCCCAACCCTTCGGATAAAATTGCGATTGTAAAATATTATCTTAACGGGGAAGCGACCTCGGCACAGGTGGTGTTATATACGAAATCTTTTCGAAAGATATATAGCGCTGCAGCAGGCACGGCATATGGAGATAATTTTCTTGAACTGCCTTTAGAAAAATTACAACTTTCCAATGGGACTTATTTTTATTTACTTGCAGTAAAACCAGCGGATAAAAATCAGGAGACCAAAACAGGAACCTTGATAAGAATTAAAAAATAGTTCAGGGTTTCTCGGCAGGGTAAAAAACTGACACGAAAACAAAACTTTTAGTTTTACCACTCATATTTTTCCTCCTTTGACAAACCCAGCTTATTGTATTATAATTAATTGCAAATGTTATTTTTATAATTTTTTTGGTAATATTTGTCGGTAAAATTATTACCGTTTTAAATCAAACGGGAGAGGTATGTGTATGTCTACAGAAGGCAAAAAGAACATAATAAAAACAGCTATGCTCTGCGTACAGGAAGGAAAATGGGATAAAGCCATAGTGGAATATAAAAAACTTTTGGCTCTGGACCCGATAGATTATAATGTCCATAGTATGTTGGGAGATGCGTATATAAAAAAAGGCGAAGATGCGTTTGCTTATCAGGAATATATGTTTATAGTAGAACAATATAAAAGACAAGGTCTTACAGATAAAACCGCTGCAGTAATGAAAAAAATAGCGCGGTTGGATATTGAAAAATTAAATGCTATTGACCGCAAAAAGGTTATGCTTGTGAAAATAGGCGTGGAAGCTGAAAAAACTATTGAGGACAAGGAATATGAAAAAGGTATAACCCTGTATAATGAGATTTTGGCAATAAATCCAGAAGAAGTGGATGCTTTAGGAAAACTCGGAGAAATCTATGTCCTGCTTGGAAACAAAGAAGAAGCTTTGGTGTATTTTAGTAAGTTGATTGATATCCTTTATCGGGTGCATCTGTATAAAAAAGTGCTGCCTGTGTTGCGAAGAGTTATTGAACTCACTCCTGAGGATATAAGCATACACGAAAAACTCGCTGATATTTATGAGAAAGAAGAAATGGAAGAAGCCAAACGAGAATACCTTTTTCTTGCTGAATACTATTACAATAAAAAAAATGTTGAAAAAACATATGATTACGGCAAAAAAGCTGTCGAAGCTAAAAGTATTGATGGGCATTTTTTTTACGGTTGGGCATTGCTTGAAAAAAATCAGCGGGAGGAAGCCAAACGGGAGTTTGAAACCCTTTTAAAATTTAAAGTGACACATATAAACGCCCTCATAGCCCTGTCAACTATACAGCGAGAAATGGGATTGCTGGATGATGCTTTAATTTCATTAAACAAAATATTAAAAGAAGACAATGATAACGCTGTGGCTCAAAAAGGGATTGGAGATGTATATTTCGCACAAGGAATTAAACGAGAGGCGATTGCAAAATATATGGTTGCCGTTGAGGTGCACTTAAAGAAAAAAGAAATGCACGAGGCCGAAAGCCTTTGTGAAATGATATTGGCAAAAGAACCAGAAAATGCTGAATTCATTAAAAAAATGGCTGAAATATATGCAAGCCAAGATATGAAAACAAAAGCGGTGGAAAATTATATTTTACTCGCTGAAATATATAAAAAAGATAATAATTTTAAAAAAGAAAAAGAAAGCTATAAGTTTGTGGAAGAATTAAGTCCTGAACATCCAAAATTAAAACGCTGGAAGCAAGAAAGACCACAGGAAATCTCAGCGCCAGTATCTATTCCAGAAGTTAAAAAAAATGAACCAGTTAAAGAGGAAAAAAAAGTTGAAGAAAAAAAAGAAAATATTTTTGATTTGCTGGCACTGGCAGAAAAACATATAAAAGCAGGCGAACTTGACAAGGCAGTGGAAGTGTATCAAAGGGCAGTCACATTGGCTCCGGAAAATACAGAAGCTAAAATAAAACTGGAACAGATAAAAGGGGCACAAATAAAAGGTGATAACCCTCCCCCTACTCCCGATAAGAAAAAACCATCTAAAATATCTTATATATAAAAATATTATTTCAAAAATTGGTAAAAAAATATGAAGCTGATTTTTCGGAGGGTGTGAGTTGAGTTATGAAAGATTTTTTGGGCTGACAGAGCAACCTTTTTCCAATGCTCCAGATTCCAGATTTTATTATGAGAGTCCACAGCATCAGGAAGCTATGATGAAGATAATGCACGCGGTAGAAACTATGAAAGGCCTCGTGGTTATGGTAGGAGAAATAGGTGCAGGTAAAACTCTGCTCACCAGAAAAATTTTAGAAAAACTTGAAGAAGATGATCAGTATGTGGAATTGCTTTTGGTAATAGTACATTCCGAGGCCTCTGCCTTGTGGATCTTGAAAAGAATAGCCCTGCAGATTGGCATAGAAAATCCTTCCGATGAAAAAGCTGTTTTGTTGGCACAGTTTTTTAAACAACTTATGGAGATATACGAAAGCGGTAGAAAAGCAGTAGTACTTGTGGATGAAGCCAATATGTTGAAAACAAAAGAAATTTTTGAAGAGTTTAGAGGCCTGTTAAATCTTGAAGTGCCAGGGCGAAAATTGATTTCCATAGTGCTTATAGGACTACCAGAACTGGAAGAGAACATAGCTTTAGATGCCCCACTGGCTCAAAGAACAGCCCTAAAGTTTCGCTTGCGTAAACTCGACAGAGATTCTACTACAAAATATGTAAAACATCGGTTAAAAATAGCTGGAGTTTCCAGAGATATTTTTACTGAAGCCGCACTTGAGACCATTTTTGTATTTGCGCAGGGGACTCCTCGTATTATAAATACCGTGTGCGACAATGCCTTGCTGGAAGCATATATTATGAAAAAAGAGAATGTGGATGTGGATATAATAAAAAGAGTATGTGAAGATTTGGGGAAAATGATATAACCCAGAAAAGTGTTTCAAATGGGGGTTTGAAAAATGATAAAGGGGAAAAAATGAAAATAGGATATGCGCTTGGAGGCGGAGTGGCTTATGGGTTCGCACATATTGGGGTGTTGCGAGCGCTTGAAAGACACGGTATAAAACCCGACGCCATTGCAGGCACCAGCGTGGGCGCCATAATAGGAGGCCTGTATGCTTCCGGACTCACTGTGGAGCAAATAGAAGAAATAGCTTTGAATATTAAATGGTCTGAAATTGCGAAATTTGTCGTGCCAAATGAAGGGTTACTTGACTTGGCTGGACTGGAACGCTTTCTTTTAAAACATCTCCTTGTAAAAAATGTGGAAGATACTCCGATTAAGTTTTCAGCTGTAGCTACCGATATTACCGGAGCCACCGAAATAGTATATGATAAAGGGCCGCTGGAAAAAGCCATACACGCCTCTTGCTGTATTCCTGGGATTTTTGTGCCTATGAAAAATGGAAAAGATATTATTGTGGATGGCGGGGTAATAAACAATGTCCCAGTGAGTGTGGTAAAAAATATGGGAGTGGATTTTATTATCGGAGTGGATGTCACACAAAAAGCTATTTTTGACCATAAAGGTAAAGGCGATATATTTGATATCTTATGGCGCTCTATGCAGCTAATGATGAAAGAAAACTCCGCATTGCGGGGAGATGCAAATGATGTGAATGTGGATATAATGATAGCGCCGGAAGTACAGGGGATCAATCCTTTTGACCTTTCCAAAAAACGCGAACTGATAAAACGAGGAGATGAAGAAATAGAAAAACAGATAGGCATAATAATGGAAAAACTTGAAAAT
>CAILUR010000111.1 GCA_903837445.1 uncultured bacterium
ATATCCTTTTCCCGGCAGCAAAAAAAGAAAAACGGAAAACATTTTTCAGCCAGTTCTTCCACTTTCATATTTCTGATATAGACTCCATTAGTCCAAAGTAATTTGTCATTATCAAACATAGCACCTGAAGAATGTATTTTTTCTAAAGTAAACTGTTTGATAATTTCTTCTTCGCTCATTATGGTCTCGTCTCCGTTTGGTGACCAGCCCAAAAACGAGAGATAATTAAATAACGCTTCTGGCAAGATTCCCATTTTTTGATATTCCGTCACAGCTGTGGCGCCGTGCCGTTTTGACAAACGGGAGCGGTCTCTGCCAAGAATTAAAGGAATATGTGCGAACTCGGGAAGTTTAAAACCCAGAGCTTTAAAAATATGTATCTGTTTTGGAGTGTTTGACAAATGGTCCTCGCCACGAATGACATGAGTAATCCCCATAAGGGCATCATCTATGACAACAACAAAATTATATATAGGCATTTTATCAGTCCGTAATATTACAAAATCATCCAACACTTCATTTTTTATCACCACTTCTCCACGCACTGCGTCTTTTACCACTGTCTCGCCTGTCTGCTCTATCAGTATCCTGACCACATACGGTTCTCCCGCATCCGCCCTTCGTTTTGAATCTTCGACATTCAGATTTCTACAAGTGGAGGGATATTTGTAGGCGCGTTTTTCCACTTCTGCTGTTTTACGATCTGCATCAAGTGTCTCCTTGGAACAAAAACACCGATATGCCTTTCCTTCTTCAAGCAGTTTATCAGTATATTTTCTATAAATATCCAGCCGCTCGGATTGAAAATACGGCCCATTTCCTCCATCTTTTCCCGGGCCTTCATCCCAATTGAGTCCCAGCCATTTCATTGAGTCAAGAATTATACGCACCGAATCATCGGTCTCTCTTGCCTTGTCGGTATCTTCTATTCTTAAAACAAATTGCCCACTATGTTTTTTTGCGTAAAGATAATTAAACAGAGCTGTTCTGGCTCCGCCAATATGTAAATAGCCAGTGGGGCTTGGTGCAAAACGCACTTTTATCATATGTGAGATATCTCCTTGGTTTATTTATAACGAGGTAATTATATAGCAGAGGCAGGGTTTTATCAAGATTTAAAGCTTTTGCTTTTTTAAATATTCCTTATTTCCACTTTTTCGACTTGTGCCCTCACGATATCAGCCAATCCTTTTAGGGCTTTCACAGTATATGGCAGTACGCTCTCAAGACTTTTGTCAAAAGTGTTTTTATTGGAAAATTGCTGTAGGGCATAAAGTTTTGCGCCCTTTATCATTTTCCCTATTTCTTTCATTTCTTCTTCCCCTACAAGCCCTGGCATAACGGTAGTCCTAAATTCATAAGCAAGCCCTGAAGTCATAATTAATTTTATGGACTCGTTTATTTTTTCTGTGACCACCTTTACCTTAACTCCCTGTGCGTATTTCGAAAGAGAAGTTTTTATATCCATAGCAATGTAGTCCACGGCCTTATTTTTAATTATATCGGCAAGAGTTTCAGGAGTGTAGCCGTTTGTGTCCAATTTTACTTTGAGACCTGCTTCTTTTATTTTAAGCATAAAGTTTTTTAAATCTGGTTGCAGGGTGGGTTCTCCCCCAGTAATAACTACTGCATCGATAATTTTTTTCCTTTCCTCTATCTGTCGCATAATATCCTTTACTTCTAAAACCTCTTCATTTACTTCTATTAAATTTGAATTATGACAAAACCCACACCGAAAATTGCACGGAGAAGTATATATGACGGCAGCTATCAAACCAGGATATTCTATAAGAGAGGTGCCTAAGAAACCATTGATACGCATAAGTCCCCTTTCAAGTTAATTAGTTTTTACTTTCGCAGAAGAAAACATTTGAGTGCCTAATTTTTTGACTTTTTTTACCCTTAAAATGCCTTCCGCCGGAACCTTGTCCCGGCGGAGTATTAACTTCACGGGGAAGACACCTCGGCATCTCCCCGCAAAAATATTATTTCAGTTTTTATTAAATTACTTTTACTGGCTCTTTAATCAGAGTGGGATCAAAAACTACCCTATCGGTGAACTCTTCCTGTTTCCCGCTATTCCATTGTTTTACTGGTCTAAAATATCCCACTATTCTACTGTACACTTCACACTCGGAACCATGCACATTTTGTAAATCATTTTTAAGGACCTGAAGTCTTGCTACGATTTCTTCTTTTGACATTTTTTCCTCCTTATAATTTTTGCCATGCCTGGCATTTTTTTAATTTACTAATTGTGCTTCTAAATCCTGTATTTCACTCAGAATAGGTGCACTCTTTTCGTTTCTGCATATTTGACACTCGTGATGTTGCCCTGAAAGGTAACCGTGCTCTGGGCAAACCGAGAAAGTCGGAGTCAAAGTATAATACGGGAGGGCATACCCTGCCGCTATTTTTCTTACAAGTTTTTTGGTCGCTTCTATGGAGTTCATTTTCTCACCCATAAATATGTGCAAAACTGTGCCACCAGTATATTTCGCTTGTATGGCATCCTGATGCTCTAGCGCCTTGAAAATATCGTTTGTGTGATCCACTGGAAGCTGGCTTGAGTTTGTATAGTATGGTTCGTTTTTTCCCATAGCAATTATCTCTGGATATTTTTCCTTATCTATTTTGGCAAGCCGATAAGAAGTGCCCTCTGCTGGTGTGGCTTCCAGATTGTAGAAATTACCTGTCTGTTCCTGATACCCTAAAATAGTGGTACGCATATAATCTAACACTTCCAAAGTAAACTCTCTGCCTTCAAAAGTGGTAATATCTTTTCCAATAAAGTTTAAAGCCGCTTCGTTCATTCCTACCAAACCTATAGTGGAGAAATGATTTGACCAATATTTTCCAGATTTTTTAAAGACCCCATCAAGATAATGTTTCGAGTAAGGATATAAACCCTGATCAGTATATTTTTCAAGTATTTTTCTTTTTATTTCCAAAGAGTCTTTTGCCATTTCCATAAGTATGCGTAATTCTTTATAGAACAGCTCTTTATTTCCTTTTGTCTTATAGGCGACTCTGGGCATATTTATAGTGACTACGCCAAGCGACCCTGTCAAAGGATTGCTTCCAAAAAGTCCCCCACCGCGTTTTCTCAGTTCCCTGTTATCCAAACGCAAACGACAACACATAGACCGCGCATCATCAGGTTTCATATCTGAATTTACAAAATTAGCGAAATAGGGAATTCCGTATTTTGCTGTCATATCCCAGACAGGATCTATATCAGGATTGTCCCAGTCAAAATCTTTTGTGATGTTATAGGTAGGTATAGGAAAAGTAAAGATTCTTCCCTTGGCATCGCCTTCCATCATTATCTCCGCAAAGGCGCGGTTGATTTCATATATCTCTGCTTGATATTCTCCATAAGTAGAATCCTGAAGTTCTCCCCCAATTATAACAGCCTCGTCTTTCATATGTCCTGGGCAGACAAGGTCCATAGTAATATTTGTAAAAGGGGTCTGAAAGCCCACGCGAGTCGGTATGTTCATATTAAAAATAAACCGCCTCATAGCGCGTTTTACTTCTTCATATGAAAGTTTATTGTATCTGATAAAAGGTGCGAGCAATGTGTCAAAGTTTGCGAAGGCCTGTGCTCCAGCAGCTTCGCCTTGCAGTGTGTAAAAAAAGTTTACCACCTGTCCGAGCGCTGACTCCAAGTGCGTAGGAGGCGCTGACTCTATTTTGCCTTCCACTCCGCCAAAACCACGAAATAATAAATCTTTAAGGTCCCAACCACAGCAATACACCGACAAAAGTCCCAAATCGTGCACATGGAAATCTCCGTCAGAGTGAGCTTTTTTTATTTCAGCTGGATAAATTTTATTTAACCAATAATTAGAAACAATTATTGATGAGACATAATTATTTAACCCCTGAAGTGAAAAGCTCATATTAGAATTTTCTTTTATTCTCCAGTCAAGTTTGCGCAGATAGTCATCCACCATAGTAACGGATTCACTTAAAAGATTTTTAACTTCTCTTAACTTGTTATGTTGGTCGCGGTAAAGAATATATGATTTCGCTATGTTGGTATAGCCATTATTAAGGAGGGTGGTTTCAACGAGGTCCTGTATGTTTTCTACCGTGGGCACTTTTGAATCTTTATATATGACATTGATTACCGAAATAACCTGTGCGGCAATTTTATCTGCCTTTTCTTTTTCATAATCCTGGTTCGCTTTGAATGCTTTAAAGACCGCTTCCGCTATTTTACCGTGTTCAAATTCAACAAGCCGTCCATCCCTTTTACGAATTTGCAAAACCGCCATTTATCCCTCCTTGCATATAACTTAATTTTTATTTTATTA
>CAILUR010000112.1 GCA_903837445.1 uncultured bacterium
ACAAACCTCGGTAGTTATAGTCAAGCCCGGAGGAACCGGCACACCAATATTTGTCATTTCTGCAAGTCCTGCTCCTTTACCACCGAGCAGTTCTTTCATTTTTCCAGTGCCGTCAGCGTGTCCATCTCCAAAGAAATAAACGAATTTCTTTTTACCTTTGGTGGATTTTGTTACGACTTTTTTTGCTTTTTTTGCTGCTTTCTTTGCCATTTTATTACGCCTCCTATATGATTTTATTAATTTTATTTTTAGAAAACCAAGAAAAATAATATCATACTACTTTCGTTTTTTCAACAACATTTTTTGCTTTTTGTGCTTATTTTATAGCTTGTTTGTGAGTATTTTTTAGTGCTTTTTAAAAGCAAAAAGGACGACTTTTACAAGCCGTCCTTTTACTTTTATATTATCTCTTAACCCTTTTTTATTCTCTCAGTAAGTGCTGGGACTATTTCAAACAAGTCCCCTACTATGCCAAGCTTTGCTATGGAAAAAATAGGAGCTTCAGCATCTTTATTTATCGCCAAGATTACATCCGAACCCTGCATTCCTGCCATATGTTGTATAGCACCTGAAATACCACAGGCAATATATAACTTTGGAGACACTGTTTTTCCTGTCTGTCCCACCTGATGTGAATAAGGAACCCAACCAGAATCCACTGCAGCGCGTGACGCACCCACAGCTCCGTTTATTGCCTGTGCAAGATCACGAATAATTTTAAAATTATCTCCGCTCCCCACACCACGACCGCCTGACACTATCACATCTGCTTCCGCTATGTTTATAGTGGTTTCCAATTCCTGAATAAAGTCAGTCATTTTAGCCCTAACTTTTATCGAATCAAACTTTATCTCTGGTTTTACAATCTCGCCTTTACGGTTTGCATCCATAGCCAAGGCTTTAAAAACTTTATACCTTGCAGTGGACATTTGTGGTCTTCGTTCTGGCGTAACTATTTTTGCCATAAGGTTTCCGCCAAAAGCCGGCCTTATTTGCATAATATCTCTTTTTTCAAAATCCAGTTCAAAAGCTGTGCAGTCTGCAGTAAGCCCAGCGTTTAATTTGATAGACACTCTTGGGAAAAAAGCACGCCCTACTGCGGTGGCGCCTGTCCATATTATTTCTGGTTTAAATTGCTCTGCTAACTGTGCGAGCACTCCAGCATATGCTTCATCATCAAAATATTTAAGCATAGGATTGTCCACTACATATACTTTATCCGCTCCAGCAGCTACGAGTTGCGAAGCCAGTGGGGTGATGCCATCTCCCATTAAAACTGCCGCCAGTTCTACTTTTAATTGGTCGGCGATTTCTCTGCCTTTTCCTAAAAGTTCATAACTTACATTATGCAGTACGCCGTGCCTGTGCTCGGCTACTATCCATACTCCTTTAAAATCTGCTTTGTTAAATTCTGCCATATCGTGCCTCACTTTATAAAGCCGAGATCTTTAACACGGTTAAAAACTTTATCCGCTTTTTCAGCGGCATCAGCTCCGTCTATCATCTCAGCTTTTCCAAATTTTCTCTCTGGGGACCAGGATTTCGCCACCCTGGTTGGAGAGTTCTTGAGGCCTACCATCGCAGGATCTCCATTTACATCCGCAAGTGACCAAGTCGGTACTTCATATTTTTTAGCGCGCATTTTTCCTTTTAATGATTCCAAACGCGGCTCGTTAATTTCTTTTACTACAGTAAGTGCCACGGGGAGTGTGGCTTTAACCACATCCACTCCATCTTCCATCATGCGTTCTACTGTTATTTCAGTTTCAGAAACTTCCCTCACTTTTTTTACCCAGGTCACGCAAGGGATATCAAGATACTCTGCGACTGACGGCCCTACCTGAGCAGTGTCTCCGTCTATTGCCTGTTTTCCAAACAATATCATATTATAACCAAGTTTTTTACACATTTGCGCCACAGCATAAGAAGTGGCCCAGGTATCAGAACCAGCGAGGGCACGGTCAGACAACAACACTGCCTCGTCCACGCCCATAGCGATTGCAATTTTTAACATTTCTTTTGCCATTGGCGGCCCCATAGTTACCACTGTCACTTTTCCGCCGAGTTTTTCTTTTAATCTCAAACCCTCTTCTACTGCATACATATCAAAAGGATTCATTGTAGTCCCTGCTGTTTCTCTTTTTAAGGTACCTGTCTCCGGATCTACTTTTATATCCGTCGTATCCGGCACCTGTTTAACGCAAACTACAATATCCATTTTTAGCTCCTTTTCATTAAATACACTTTCTATTTTTATATACTACAAGCACAATTATATTTTTACTTTTTTTTCTGGGCAGATTCTTTTATTAACTTTGCCGCTATTTCATTTAACTGAATTTGACTTGTGCCTTCATAAATCTGTGTTATTTTGGCATCTCTCATCATTTTTTCTACTGGGTATTCTTTCATATAACCATAGCCACCAAATATCTGAACTGCGTTTGTGGTGACCTTCATAGCCACTTCCGAAGCGTAATACTTGCAAAAAGCAGAGTCCTTAGCAAAATCAGTAGCTCCCGCATCCACGCTGCGTGAGACAGCATAAACAAGTGAACGCGCTGCTTCTACTTCCACTGCCATTATTGCGAGCATATGTTGTACTGCCTGAAAACCTGAAATTTTTTGCCCAAACTGTTCTCTTTGTCTCGCATAGGCAAGGGACTCATCAAGTGCGCCTGCGGCTATGCCGAGTGCCTGTGCTGCCACTCCTGGTCTTGAATGATTTAAAGTGCCTACCGCAATAATAAAACCAGTGCCTTCTTTTCCGCCTACGAGATTTTCTTCAGGCACTTCGCAATCCTGAAAAATAAGTTCTGTAGTCGCCGAAGCCCGGATTCCCATTTTATTTTCTTTTTTTCCAAAAGTAAATCCAGGAGTTCCTTTTTCAACTATGAAACACGAACAACCTCTGGCCCCTTTTGATTTATCCGTCATAGCAAACACAGTGTAGGTCTCAGCTTCAAAGCCATTAGTTATCCACTGTTTTGTGCCATTCAATATATATTTATTTCCTTTTTTTACCGCTGTAGTTCTCATAGCACCGGCATCAGAGCCCGCGCCAGCTTCTGTAAGACCAAAAGCCGCAAGTTTTTTTCCTGAAGCCACATCTGGCAAATATTTTTTCTTCTGTGCTTCTGTCGCCCCCAGCAATATTGGAAAGGTTCCCAAGGCTGATGCCGCATTTGATAGTGCAATTCCACCGCAAACTTTCGACATTTCTTCGGTTGCAAGCACGAGTTGCATTATTCCTTTGCTTCCTTTAGGGGACATTCCTCCGTATTCTTCTGGAATATACAATCCGCAAAGTCCGGCATTCGCCATTTCCTTTACCATATCCCATGGAAAAATACCTTCAGCATCATAGTGTTCCCTGACAGGTTTTATTTTCTTTTGGGCAATCTCCCTGGATGTCTCTATAATCATTTGTTCTTCGTCTGTGAAAAAATAATTCATTTTTTTATTTCCTCCTTAATTTTTTTTATCGCTTGTTTAGCTGCGTTCTGTTCAGCTTCTTTAATTGTTTTGGCCTTTCCGTTTCCAGCAATTTTGCCTTTTGCAAAAACCTCTATATGAAAAGTTTTATTATGGTCTTCACCTTCGGTTTTTACTATTCTATAAACCGGAAGTTCTCCATACACATTCAACATTTTTATTTGAAGTTCTGATTTGTAATCTCCGAAGCTACGCTTGTTCTTTGACTTTTTAAGGTCGTCCCCGTATATTTTAAGGACAAACTCCCGTGCCGCAGTAAACCCTTTGATAAGATAAACAGCTCCTATAAGTGCCTCTACCACATCACTTATAATTTTTTTGTTTGTCTTGATTTCTTTATTTGTAAGAGCGCTTCCATACTTTGCGAACTTTATTATATTATTTCTTTTCCCGATATTATATAGCACTTCTTTACTTACTAAATAACTTTTTGTTTTTGAAAGTTCTCCGACATCCACTTTCGGTTCAAACTCTTTATACAAGAACTCTATTACTATAAGACCAAGTACAGCATCTCCCAAAAACTCCAGACGCTCGTAGTGAGTGTCTCCCGAGGACTTATGGGTAAATGCCGCCTTTATAAGTTTATGTTCCGAGAGTTTATTTTCTTTCAGATAACTCTCAAGGTATCCTTTTTCCGGCATTACTTTACGAACTTTTTTACTATGAGACTTGCGTTATGTCCGCCAAACCCAAATGAATTTGAAAGTGCGTAAGTGACTTCCGCTTCTCTTTTCACTTTTGGAACATAATCAAGATCACATAGCGGATCTGGATTATCAAGGTTTACGGTAGGATGTACCACATTGTGTTTAGTAGATAAAGCTGCCACTATCAATTCCACCGCGCCAGTACCTCCGAGCATATGTCCTGTCATAGACTTGGTGGAAGAAATCATAAGTTTTTTTGCGTGCTCTCCGAACACGGATTTTATTCCCCTGGTTTCGGCAATATCGCCTATCAAGGTAGAAGTGCCGTGCGCGTTAATATACTGTACCTCTTCCGGTTTAATCCCTGCATCAGCCAACGCTTTTTTCATAGCAAGCGCTCCGCCTTCACCATTTTCCGGAGGAGAGGTCATATGAAAAGCATCATTTGAGGCGCCATAGCCCACTATCTCGGCCAGTATGTTTGCACCACGAGCCAGTGCCGCCTCCAACGGTTCAAGGACAACAATCCCTGCGCCATCAGCCATAACAAAACCATCTCGGTCTTTGTCAAAAGGTCTGCACGCATGAGTAGGATCATCATTTCTACACGAAAGACTTTTTGCCGAACAAAAACCAGCAAGTCCCAAAGGCGTGATTGCGCCTTCCGAACCACCAGCCAAAGCTATATCTGCTTCGCCCCTGACTATCATTCTAAAAGCTTCGCCTATAGAATGAGAGCCTGTGGCGCATGCTGTCACGATACAAAAATTTGGACCACGCAAGCCGTGTTTCAAAGAAATAAAAGCGCTTGCCATATTTGGAATAAGTAAAGGAATTAAAAAAGGAGAAACCCTTGAAGGCCCTTTCTCCATAAGTATTGTATGCTGTTCTTCCGTGACATTTATTCCGCCTATTCCAGAACCCACCAGCACCGCTACATTGTCCCTGTTTACTTTTTCTAAATCAAGCCCAGAAGATTCAAGAGCTTCTTTTGCCGCCTTAAGTGCGTACTGAATAAATCTTGGTATTCTTCTGGCTTCTTTTTTGTCAAGGACTTCAAGCGGATCAAAACCTTTTATCTCGCCTGCGATACGCGTGTCGTGCTTTGACGCATCAATGACAGTAATCGGCCCGATACCTGATTTTCCTTCGAGCAAAGCACTCCAAGTTTCTGGTACGCTATTGCCTACCGGAGTGAGAACGCCTGCTCCTGTTATCACAACTCTTTTTTTCATACTGATAGCTCTCCTCGTAATTCGTGAAAAACTATTTTGCCGATTTTCCTTTAATGTAGTTGATAGTGTCGCCTACTGTTCTTACTTTTTCAGCATCTTCGTCTGGAATTTCTACTCCAAATTCCTCTTCAAGCGCCATAACAAGCTCCACTGTGTCAAGCGAGTCCGCTCCAAGATCATCAATAAACGAAGACTCCGGTTTTACTTCCGCCGCGTCTACACCAAGCTGAGCTACGATTACATCTTTTACTCTTTCTTCAATTGTTTTTGCGTCTGCCATTTCTAATACCTCCTTGAATTTTAATTTCTTTTTTATTTTTAGCTGACTTTACAGCCAGCGTTTTACTCTTTCCTTACATTGCCATTCCGCCGTCCACCCTTATCGTCTCTCCTGTGATATAAGAAGAAAGGTCTGAAGCTAAAAACAAAGCCGCATTTGCCACATCCTGCGGTGTGCCCATTGTCTTTGCTGGAATAAATGCAAGCATTTTTTCCTTTACTTCTTCGCTTAGCTTATCAGTCATCGCCGTCTGTATATAACCTGGACAAACCGCGTTTACTCTTACATTTCTTGAAGCAAGTTCCTTGGCTACGCTTTTAGTTATACCTATAACTCCGGCTTTAGATGCTGAGTAGTTTGTCTGAGCGGCATTGCCCATAAGACCAATTACAGAAGAAATATTGATTATATTACCAGCTCTTTGTTTCATCATTATTTTACCAACTGCTCTGGTAAAATTGAAAACGCCTTTCAAGTTTATCGCGATTACAAGATCCCACTCCTGCTCGGTCATTCTTATGAGCAGATTGTCTCTTGTGATACCCGCATTGTTGACAAGTATATCAATCCGCTTAAATTTGTCAACCACATTATTAACCACGGCTTCCACTTCGGAAGTATTGGAAACATCACACTTAAAAGCCTCAGCAGCTACTCCAAAACCCCTTAATTTATTGGCAGTTTCTGTTGCTTTCTCGAGATTTACATCAAGCACCGCTATAGAGGCGCCTTCCTTTGCCAGTGTTGTGGCTATGGCTTCCCCGATTCCCTGAGCGCCGCCTGTGACTAAAGCTACTTTTCCTGCTACTAATGGCATTTATTTCCTCCTAAATACGCATTTGCCCCAAGGCAATGCTTTGTTTTTAAAATTTTTACCTAAAAACTTATATTATAACTTTCTCTATATCCGCTATTTTTTCTATATTAAACACTTTAAGATTTTTATCAATTTTTTTAATAAGTCCGGACAAAACAGCTCCTGGCCCTATCTCTATAAAAGTATCCACACCTTTTGCTTTCATATATTCAACGCTTTCTATCCACCTGACAGCGCCAGTTATCTGGTTCACGAGAGAAACCTCAAACTCCGTTTTAAGTTTTACTTCCCCTGCGGAAAAATTAGCCACCACAGGTATCAAAGCATCTTTTATGGCGTAATTTGAAATCTCGCCTTTCAAAATATCTGCTGCACTCTGCATAAGTTTTGAATGAAACGCGCCCGCTACTGCGAGTTTTATATATCGCTTCGCGCCAAGTTCTTTTGCTATCGCTTCTCCACCGTCAATCGAAGCCATATCTCCCGAAACTACTGTCTGTCCCGGGCAG